>NZ_WTKW01000008.1:0-28660 GCF_011378745.1 Pseudoalteromonas sp. Z1A6 | reverse complement strand
TTTTATTGGCTAAAATAAATATTAGATAGTTCATGCTTCTTTTTTTATATTATTGTATTAAATCTAGTCTTAAGTTGCTTTTAAAGTAAGTAATCGCGCAAAAATTCCTATCAAAATGCATTAAAATCCTCATCAATATTCTCATTATTTTAGGCGAGATTTTATGACAGCATTAAACAACCAGAATTTACTGCAACTACGTTTTGTTAACCAAGCAAATATTGATTTGGTTAAGCCTTCTTTTGATAACCTGCCTGCAAATCCTTATGCAGATGGCGCCTTTCGTAAACGTCGTTACTCAGTAGTTAAAATGCAAGATGGTGAAATAAAGCTACAGCAAGCCAAAGCATTTGTTCAAGACGATTCAATTAATACTTTTCAAGGTAATGTAGAGCGTACTTACGAAAACCTAGAGCAAAGTTTACTTGAGTCAGAGGGCATGAAAAGCATTGTAAATGAGTTTCGCCAACTTACCGGTATTGATGAGCAGCGTGATATTGAAATTCATCAGTTCCGTATGCTTGCTATTAACAGTGATACGCCAGCAGCGCCAGAAGGCGTACATCAAGATGGTTTTGATCATGTATGTATATGCGGCGTTTCTCACGAGAACTTAGAAGGCGGCGAGCTACTTGTATACGAAAACAAGCAAGCTGAGCCTTGTTTTAAAATGGAAATAAAAGACGGCATGTTTGCATTAATAAATGACCGTCAAGTGTGGCATAACGCAACACCTATGAACAAAATTGATGCTAGCAAACCAGGTTACCTGGATTGTTTTGTATTAACGTCTTAAGGAATAAGCATGAACATAACGCAATTACGTGAGCAGTTTCCTGCATTAATGCAAAACGTTGATGGTAAATCGCCCGTATTTTTAGACGGACCAGGTGGCTCGCAAGTGCCAATATCGGTGCTTAATGCGATGACAGCTTATTTAGGTCATTATAATTCGAACTTAGGTGGCGCGTTTTTTTCAAGTGATAAAACGGTTGAGTTGATGGCGAATGCGCGTCAAGCCGCCGCTGATTTACTTAATGCACCTAGCTCACAACAAATTGTGTTTGGTCCAAACATGACCAGCCTAACATTTAGCTTTAGCCGTGCAATTTCACGTGACTGGCAGGCTGGCGATGAAATAATTGTAACCAATGCCGATCATTTCTCAAATGTATCGTCGTGGCAACAAGCCGCAGAAGATAAAGGCGTAAAGGTAAATACAGCGCTTATTAACGAAGCAGATTGCAGCTTAGATATGGTGCAATTTGAAAGCTTATTAAACAGCAACACTAAGCTTGTAGCGGTAACTTACGCTTCAAATACCACAGGTTCAATTAATAATATTAAACGTATTGTAGAGTTAGCTCACGCTGTAGGCGCACTTGTTTATGTTGATGCCGTGCATTACGCACCGCACGAACTTGTTGACGTGCAAGCGCTTGATTGCGACTTTTTAGCCTGCTCTGCATATAAGTTTTTTGGCCCGCATTTAGGCATGGTTTACGGTAAAAAAGAACATTTAGACGGGTTTACGCCTTATAAAGTAGAACCCGCTAAAGACGTAGCACCAGGTCGTTGGGAAACCGGCACACAAAGCTTTGAAGCAATGGCGGGTTTTATCGCGGCTGTTGATTACATTGCAGCAATTAGCGAACTTGACGATAGCCATTCACGCCGCGAAAAGTTAAGTGTTGCTTTTGCTAAAACTAAACAGCACGAAATGGCGCTTAGTGAGCACTTTTTAACGCGCTTGGTAAACTACCCACGCATTAAGCTGTTTGGTATTGATGACTTTGATCGCTTAAATGAGCGTACACCTACTTTTGCTTTGATTTTTGAAGGGCTTGAGCCGCGCGCTGTTTCAGAGTTTTTAGGTAAACAGCATATATGCGTGTGGGATGGTAATTTTTATGCGCAAGGTTTGTGCAAGCAACTAGGTGTGCTTAATAAAGGCGGTGTAGTGCGCATTGGTTGTATGCACTACAACACCATTAAAGAGCTTGATCAACTGTTTGATTTATTTGATGAGCTACTAGGTTAATCATATAAGTTTTGGTGCGCTAACTCTTTGGCGCACCATATATTTGTTCTGCACGATTAAACAACACCCACGATGTTAAAATATACTTATCGTTTGATACTGGCTTATTACCTCTATGAGTATGTGTAAAGTAGCTTGGGGCTATTACCATAGTGCCTTTTTTAGGTGCGATTTTACGATTTTGATAGTAAAACTCAGTTTCACCACCTTCTTCTACATCGTTTAAATAAAACATAAAGAGCAACACGCGATGCAACGCCTCGTTATGCTGTAACTGAGGGTAAACCTCACTGTGCCAGTAAGGATAGCCACCTTTATTTACTTCGTATTTTTGCGCCTGAATATTACCGAGTCTAAAAATTTGCTGAACTAGCAAAGGTAATTGCGGTTTGCCTACTTCTTCAAAATTCTCTTGGGTTAAATCGACTACGTCACCTGCTTTTGGGTGATAGACCTTTAAACCAAACGCCCCAATCAGCATAAAAATATGCTCCTCAACATACTTAAAAACATGCTGTGCAGTCGTTTGTTGTATGTGTTTTAATTGTTGTGCATATTCGGGGTGATTGTTTAGGTGTAGGTCGTGGCTGTCTTTTTTCTTTAAGTCGACACCGCCCGATGTCACTCCTTTTTTTACATGCGGGCTTTGCGCAAATATGGTAATAAATTGATCGCAAAATTCATCGCTTAATGCGTTATCAACAACGCGTATAAAGTCCGTCATGGTTTACCTTTATATAATTATTATTGGATTTTTATGTTTATTGAAAAAGTGATGCCGCGCTTTAGCGAAACAGATGCACTCGGACACATTAACAATACCGTACTCCCAGTATGGTTTGAAGTCGCACGTGGACCTATTTTTAAGTTTTTTACACCGGACTTAAATCCACACGATTGGAAATTGATTATCGCCAAAGTTGAAGTATCATTTGTCGGTGAATTATTTTACGGCCATGAGGTAACAGTTAAAACGTCTGTAGAGCACATAGGCACTAGCTCTTTTACGCTGAGACAAGAAGCGTGGCAACACGATAAATGCTGCGCAATAGGTAAGGCCATTATGGTGAGGTACGACTTTATTGCTAAATCAAAGCAAGCACTTAGCATTGACGAAAAAGCAGCGCTTAACGAGCATATTTACCAAAGCAGTTAACCTTACGAGGCTTATATTTTACATAAGCCCATACTGAGCTGGATTATTGTAAATATATGATGGCAGCTGTGATTTTTGTCGAGAAATTTTAACGTATTTAGATTGAGTTACAGGCTTCAGTTATATACTATTTATATTATATATTGTTGCGCCGTTATAACAGGAAATGTTAATTCGGTAATTTGATTGGAGAATACGTGTGACATCTATTGCCAATAACCAACCTTTACAAGTTATTCAGCTCAGTGATGGTCAAAACTTAACAGCTGAAATTTTGCCATTTGGCGCAATCATAAAAAGCATTAAATTTAAAAAACAAGAAATGACGCTTAGCGTCGATGACCCTCAATACTATCTTGAAAACCCATTTTACTTAGGTGCAACAGTAGGTCGATACGCTAATCGCATTGCAGGGGGGCGTTTTAACTTATCTGGTATACTGTATCAATTAGAAGCAAATAATGGCCCTAATAGCCTGCACGGCGGTGTTAAAGGCTTTAATAAAGTACTTTGGCAAGTAACTAAACAAAGTGAAAGTGAAGTGGAGCTTTATTATTGCTCACCCGATGGCGAACAAGGGTTCCCCGGTGAGTTGCAGGTTTGGCAAACGATTAGTGCTAAAAACGGCGAGCTTACTCTGAGCTTTAAAGCGATAACTAACAAAGAAACACTCGTTAATTTTACTAACCATTGTTATTTTAACCTTGATGGCAGCGAATCAATTAATGAACATTGTGTACAAATTAACACTAATCACTATCTTCCTATCGATAAAACCAGTATTCCACTCAATGAAGCCGCATTAGCTACAGGTACCTGCTTTGACTTTACTAAATCAGCTCAAATTGGTGAGGCATTAAGCGCCGCACATTCTCAGCTAGAAGCTGGCAATGGTTTTGATCACTGCTATATTTTTAATGATGACAGCAGTTTAAAAACGATGGCTACGTTAACTTCGCCACACACGAAGGTTAATTTAACACTTAAAAGTACGCAGCCAGGTATGCAGCTTTATACCGCTAACTTTGTAGGCGCGCCATTTAAAGCACGTCAAGCTTTGTGTTTTGAAGCGCAAAATTGGCCTGATGCGCCAAATAGAGAAAATTACCCTAAAGCTAATTTATTACCGGGAGAGGATTACGAACAGGTTATTATTTACTCTTTTTCTGAGTGAATACAGCATTGCAATGTTAATTTAAAGAAAATTAAAAGCAAAAATACAGTGATTAAATGATGCTCATAATTAAGGAAAAGGTTGCACTTTTTATCGGTTTAAAGTATTTATAATATAAATAGTATTTGAAACTATATACACTACCACAACGACACAACGACTACACACAATCAGGAGTTTTTAAAAAATGATAATTAACAATAAGTTATCGTTCAACAAGAAAACCGCGATCAGTATTGCTATTACTGGCATATTGGCAAGCGGAAACGTTGCAGCTCAAGGCGCTGAAGGCAATACGCCTACAGTAGTAAATGAAGATGTTGAAGTTATCGCAGTAACGGGTATCCGCAGCAGTTTACGTTCTTCAATGTTAGATAAAAAAGCATCTAATGTTGTTACAGACGGGATTAAAGCAGAAGATCTTGGTAAATTTCCTGATTTAAACGTAGCAGAATCTCTGCAACGTATTACAGGTGTAGCAATTGACCGTAGTGGTGGTGAAGGCCAAGCGGTAACTATTCGTGGCTTTGGTCCACAATTTAATACTGTACTTGTTAATGGTCGTCAAATTGCGACAGACAGTGCAGGTCGTGAATTTAATTTTGATGTATTAGCAGCAGACCAAATCACCGGTGCTGATATTTATAAAAGTAATACAGCAACACTTCAAGAAGGCGGCATTGGTGGTACGGTTAACGTAACTACAGCACGTCCTTTTGACTTTGGTGGTTTACATATTTTAGGTTCAGTTAAAGGTATGTACGAAAGCCTTTCTGAAGAAGTATCTCCATCAACATCATTCTTAATAAGTAATACGTTTAACGATGATAAGTTAGGTGTGCTTTTTGCCATCACTAATCAACAACGTAAACTTCAAAATAACCAAATTTTAACGGCAGGTTGGCGCGGCGGCCAAACAATCTCTAATCCAACAGATGGTGTATTGTTTGAAAATGCCTACATTCCGCGTAACTGGGATCAAGTTGTTGATGAGCAAGACCGTGAACGTACAAACGCAAGTTTAGTATTGCAATACGCACCATCTGACGATGTTACGATTACTGTTGATGGTATGATTTCAAAATTTGAAGTTGATTCAACAGTACGCGATTTAGCCTCTTGGTTTGAACCAGACCGCGTAGGTAGCGCAACGATTGATCCAGAAACAGGCACTCTTTTAACTTTCTCTCAAGACGTTGGTTTGGGTGCGCCAAGTGGCGACCCTGCAAGTGACTTTGTATCACATACACGTAACTCACGTGATGTAACTAATAAAGCATTTGGTATTAACGTTGATTGGCAAGTAAATGATTCATTAAAAGCAAAATTTGATGTATCTCGTTCAACAGCCGAAAACGACCGTGCAGGTACTGACCGCTTTAACGTTGTCGGTATTATTAATAGTTATACTTTTGACGGTACAGGCAGTATTCCTACTGTACAGCATGATGGCTTTGAAAATGGTTCATTGCCAGATCCAAGCCTTGCCCGCCTTCACTATAACGAAGTGGGTCTACAGTTTACTGATGAAGATGAAATTACTGAAGTAAAAGCTGATTTTGAATACGTGCCAGATAAAGGCCCAGTAGATCGCATTAACTTTGGTGCTTATCGTCAAGAGCGTGAAAAATCAAGCTTCCAAGTTTATGGTACCCAATGTCAGTTCTGTGGTTACGGTACTGAAGCACCACTTGATGCAATTGATTTTGAAGCTTACCAAGCAAGCAACTACTTCCCAGGCTTAATCGATACATTCTACACCTACGACGGTGATAAAATGCTTGATTACCTAGCCGATCAAGGTTTCCCAGTAGAGCCAACACTACAAAATAACCGTTACACAATTAACGAAGATATCACTAGCTTATACATGGACTTTACGCTTGGTTTTGACCTAGCTGATATGCCAGTAACTGTTAATTTAGGTGCACGTTACTCAGAAACTGATATTGAAGTAGCGGCAGTACAAAGCTTTATTAGCGATGTAGTGCCAACAACTGATGCAACATTATTTGCTAACGTATTTGGCCCAGCAACGAACATTGAACAGGGCACTAGCTACTCAAACTTACTACCATCTTTGAATGTTAAGTTAGAGCTGCAAGACAATATGATTTTACGTTTTGCAACGTACGACAGTATTACTCGTCCAACGATGTCTCAATTATCTCCTGCTACTACATTTAACGAGCCACGCCGTCAAAACTTAACAGCAAATGGTGGTAACCCTGCACTTAAGCCATTCCAGTCAGAAAACTGGGATATTTCTTACGAGTGGTACTACAACGACGCTAACTTATTTAGCTTTGCAGTATTTAGTAAAGAAGTCGATGACTTTATTGTTACGCTAACAGGTGAAGAAACATTTGAAATGGCTGACCGCTCAGGTCCTGGTTTTGCGTGTACCACTTGTACAGGTCAAGCAGATGATGAGCTTAATGGTAGCTCAGAAATATACACAGTAACTCGCCCTCAAAATGGTGAGTCAGCTAAAGTAACTGGCTACGAAGTAGGTGTGACGCACATATTTGAAAATGGCTTTGGTATTATAGCCAATGCGACTGTCGTAGATAGTGACATTAGCGTAGGTGCAGACACCACACAAACATTTGCACTTGAAGGTTTAGGCGATTCACAAAACTTAATATTATTTTATGAGCAAGATAACTGGCAAGCACGTGTTGCATTTAACAACCGTGAAGGTTTTTTACGCTTAGTTGATAATGGTTTTAACGGTGAACCAGTGAACGTAGAAACTTACGGTCAGTGGGATATTAGTGCAAGCTACGATATTAACGAAAACTTCACTATTTTTGCTGAAGGCATCAACATCACTGAAGAAGAGTTAGTACAAACGGGTCGTTTTGCTAACCAAATCTATTCGGTTGAAGATAATGGCTCACGTTACGCGTTTGGTATTCGCGGATCGTTTTAATTAATGCTTGAGGCGAATTTCTCGCCTCTTGTTTCATTGCAGCACTTTGGTGCTAATACCAATTAGGTTGATTTAGCAGTAATGTATGTTAGTTAACCTAATTGGCTAAAATGAAACTACATTAAATCAAAATGCCCTAACGGGCATTTGTTGTATAAAACGTTATCAAAAATACTCAAAGAGTAGTCCATTATGAATAAAGCAATAAAAACAGTAGCGGTAGTTGGCGGTGGTACAGCAGGATGGCTGAGCGCTGCAATTATAGCTTCGTATCACCAAGGTCAAAATGGTGACGGCTTAAAAGTGATATTGGTTGAATCGTCAGACATTCCAACAATTGGCGTAGGTGAAGGTACCTGGCCCACGATGAAAAACACGCTTCAGCAAATTGGTTTACGTGAAGTTGACGTGTTTAAAGCCTGTAATGCCACTTTTAAACAAGGTGGAAAGTTTGTAAATTGGACTCATGGCAATAATGACTTTTACTACCATCCATTTACTGTACCACTAGGCTACGGCCGTATAGATTTAGCCCCTTATTTAGATAATGTTGAAGACTTTGCACAGCAAACAAATTTTCAACATGATATTTGCGAAGCAAGCTTAGCCCCAAGAGGTATAGCGCAAGGTGAATATCAAGGTAATTGTAATTACGCTTATCACTTAGATGCCGGCGCTTTTGCCGAAATGCTTAAACAGCATTGTAAAAGTAAGCTTGGTGTAGATCATATTATTGGTACTGTTGATCAGGTAAAGCTTGATGACGATGGTGCAATAAATGAGCTTACTCTAAAAGATCAAACCCGCACCATAAATGCCGACTTATACATAGACTGTACTGGCTTTTCATCATTGTTATTAGGCCAAGCGCTTAACGTACCGTTTAAAAAAATGGACCACGTGCTATTTAACGACAGCGCATTGGCTATGCAAGTTCCTTACGATGAAAACGATGAGTCTTTGGCGAGCCACACCATAGCAACAGCGCAAAACGCTGGATGGATTTGGGATATTGGTTTAACGCACCGCCGAGGTGTAGGGCATGTTTATTCAAGCAAATTTTTATCAGACGATGAAGCAGAGCAAAACCTAAGAGACTATTTAGGAGATGCAGCAAACGGTTTAACTGCCCGTAAAATCAACTTTGAATCAGGATACCGTGAGAAGTTTTGGCATAAAAACTGTGTTGCCATTGGTATGTCGGCAGGGTTTGTAGAGCCGCTTGAAGCTACCGCCATTATGCTTGTTGAAATTTCAGCACGCTTTGTTGCTGAACATATGCCAGCAGATACCCAAGTAATGCCTATTGTAGCTAAGCGCTTTAATGAGCAGATGGATTATCGTTGGCAGCGTATTATCGACTTTTTAAAGCTACATTACATGCTAACCAAGCGCCCAGAACCTTACTGGCAAGCACATGTACAGCCTGATACTATTCCAGAAACCCTGCAAGAAGACTTACTTCTTTGGGGAAGCCGTGGCCCGCTTATTCAAGATTTTCATGGCGCATTAGAGTTATTTCCAGCCGCCAGCTATCAGTATGTTTTGTACGGTATGGGCTTTAAGCCTGACTTTACTAAACAAGCGTATTTGTATTCACAAGACGCGCAAGCTAAACAAATAATAGAACGTAACAGCCAGCTTACACAGCAGATGTTGCAAACTTTACCACCGCACCGTGCTTTTATAGAGCAGTGGTTAGCAGCTAACCCAGTTTAAGGATGTGTAACTATGGCTATTAGTGAACTAGTAAACACCAAACACCAAACATTAAAAATTAACCCCAATGCCGCTGTTGAATACGCAAAAACACAGCATTTAGTTAATTTAAGAGCAAATGAAATAGCAAAAGCAGCCTGCGATTTACCTGTTTTTTTAGCACGTAACGCACAAAATGGCAGCTATACAGTATCAGCGTTAACAAGCTTTAGTGCTGGGCAAAGTCTATTGGTAAATAACAACCAATGGCAGGCACTTTACACTCCGGTATGCATGCAAACCCAGCCGCTTTACTTAATGACTCGAGAAGCAAATAGTAGCGATTATTTTATTGCGATTGATGAGCAAAGCTTAGCCGTAAACACCGAGCAGGGTGAGTCACTATTTGATGCTAAAGGTAACCCAAGTTTATTTTTAAGTGCACAGCAAAAGTTGTTAGAAAGCGATTTAAAAAATGATTACCAAACGTATCAATTTACCCAAGAAGTTGCGCGTTTAGGACTCATTAAAAACATAGATATTGTATTGCAGTTTGAACAAGGCGAAACCCAAACCATTCAAGGTTTGAGCACCGTTGATGAAGACAAACTGCAAACATTAGATAGCAATACCATTGCAGAACTACAAAAGCAGGGTTACTTAAGTGTGCTTAACAGCATGCTCATTTCACTGTTTCAGTTAAATGCATTGGTAAAGCTGCACAACCAACGTCCCGAACTTATGCCTTTAAAGCAGATTAAGTTAGAACTAAGTCGAGATGCGCACGCGCTGTAGCGTGCATTTTTTATTACCCAGACATTGCGCATAACGCGCAGGAGACACACACATGTCAGATAACATTTTACAGCTGGTGGTTTTTGTTTTTGTCACCGCTTTAATTGGTGGCCTTACTTATTGGAAATGCCGAGGCCAAAATCGTAATAACGGACAAAGCCAAACCAAAGAGTATTTTTTAGCGGGCGGTGGCCTTACTTGGATGTTTGTTGCAGGTTCAATCACATTAACTAATTTAAGTACTGACCAACTTGTAGGTATGAATGGTAACCAAATGGCTTTGCTTGTTTGGTGGGAGCTTGCCGCTATTATAGGGTTGATTATTTTAGCCAAAGTATTCATCCCTGTTTATTACAAATACAACTGTACAACCACCACAGAGCTTTTAGAAAAGCGCTATAACAACAAGCATATTCGCGCTGTTATTGGTGGGTTGTTCTTTTTAGGTAATGCACTTATTTATATGCCAGCGGTAATCTACTCTGGTGCGCTGTTTATGCAAACCATGTTTAAAGTTGATATTCCGCTTATGTATATTGCCACCGCCTTTGCCATTCTTGGTGCTGTTTATGCCTTCTTTGGTGGTCTGCGTGCAGTTGCAGTATCGGATACTTACAACGGTATACTTGTACTCGGTATGGCTGTTTTAGTGGTGTTTTTAGCACTTAATGCAATTGATTATGACTTTACGGGTATTCCAGAAGAACGTTTAACATTAATTGGCGATGCTGATTCACCTATTCCTTGGCCAACACTTTTAACCGGTATGATCTTCATTCAAATGTATTACTGGGGTACTAACCAAACAATTACGCAGCGAGCAATGGCAGCGCCTAATGTTAAAGAAGCGCAAAAAGGTATATTTGCAGCGGCGGGTATTCGCTTTTTAATCGTCCCTGCAATCGTGGTATTACCGGGTATTATTTCGTTTAAGCTTTATGGTGATATTGGCGACGCCGCTTATGGTCGAATTGTGGGTGATGTAATGCCAGCATGGTTAACCGGTGTATTTGCAGCGGCAATGGCTGCAGCAGTACTGTCTACTTACAACAGCTTATTAAACTCAGCAACCGCATTGTATGTATGTGACATTCACGAAGCATATTTTAATAAAGAGCCAAGTGTTGTAAAGCTAAGTGGTTACGTAACATTGCTACTAACAAGCTTAACACTGGTACTTGTACCAATTTATCAGCAAGCAGATAGTATTATTAACTTACTACAGCAATTAAATGGCTTACTAAGTATGCCTATATTCTCTATTTTTGTAGTGGGATTATTGTTTAAAAATGTTGATGCACGTGCGGGTATTGCAGCAGTAATTTTAGGTGTTGTAATGTACGGCATGCTTACATTTGCAAGCTCACCACTACATACTGATATTCATTACATTCACTTAATGCCAATTACACTGATTGTATGTGTGGCTTTTGCATTAATAGTAAATAAAGTGGTGTTTGGTTTGAATGCACAATGGGCAGGTAAAACATCTGAACTTGATGACGCAGGACAAGCACAAGCACAAGTACAAAAATAACGTATAAATAATTTAAGCTGACAAAATCGGTCACGGGACAACTCTGGCCGATTTTTTTATATGTATAAGAAATTAGTAACAGCACTTTAAAGTTAAGGTTGGTTTATAGCTTTTTGCTACAGTGGTACTTCCAGTGAGTTTATCTAACTATTTGCGATGTAAAGACTATCAAAACCCAATTTATATGATATATACTATTATTATTGAATGTCACCGTCTGATAGATTGTGCCTCAAAGAACGAGAGACACATTAATACTTAGTATCACTAAGTTACTTTCGTTATATTTATAACTCACACAATGAACAAGAGGATAGGAAAATCATGGCCGACACTAAATCATTTTATCGATTAGACAGTGTAAACAGCACCGTTATTTTCGACTGCCAGAGCAAAACACCGGCGTTACTGTACTTTGGTAAACGCCTATCTGAGCAAACAACAGAAACAATGCTAACTCAGCTTGCTACCCGCCAAGAAGTAAAATGTGCCGTGGTTGAAGAAGCGCCTATTTCTCTATCTCCGTTATTAGGCGAGGGCTTTACTGGTGCGCCAGGGCTTGAGCTAGTAAATGATTCAATCGCATGGTCAGTAGGGCCACAACTTCAAGAAGTACGTGAGCCTTCAGCTGCAACACTTGAATTTGTAAGTGTAGATAAACTTCGTGGTATTGAAGTAGTGCACAGCATCACGCTTGATAAAAACACTGACGTATTGAGCGCGCATACCGTATTAACTAATTTAGGCGATTCGCCATTAAGTGTTAACTTTTGCGCGGCGCCAACATTCCAGCTGCCAGATAGCGTAAGTAAAATAGTAAGCTTTGAAGGTCGTTGGTCAAACGAATTCCAACGTCAATCAGTTGATTTAGTCTTAGGCAGCTTTGTACGTGAAAACCGTAAAGGTAAAACATCACACGATGTATTTCCTGGTTTATTAGTGCATAACGAAAATGCAGGCGAGCAGCACGGCGAATGTTACGGCTTTCATTTAGGTTGGAGTGGTAATAATAAACTACGCGCAGAGCTTTTAGCTGAAGGTCGTCGTTACGTGCAAATGGGTGAGTTATTATTACCTGGTGAGCTTACGCTTGCTAAAGGTCAAACGTATCAAAGCCCGAGCATTTATGGCTCGTTTTCGAGTGAAGGTTTTAGTGCGCTTTCTCGTAATTTTCATCGTTTTGTTAAAGCTAATTTACTTAGCCAAGCACAGCGTGAAAAAACGCGCCCTGTGCATTACAACACATGGGAAGGCATATACTTCGATCACGACGTAGACACGCTTAAGCAACTAGCCGACAAAGTAGCGCCGTTAGGTATTGAGCGTTTTGTACTTGATGATGGTTGGTTTAAAGGTCGCCGTGGCGACAACGCTGGGCTAGGTGATTGGACAGTAGATTACAAAATCTACCCAGATGGTTTATCGCCAGTAATCGACCATGTAAACAGTTTAGGCATGGAGTTTGGTATTTGGTTTGAACCAGAAATGGTTAACCCAGATAGCGATTTATATCGTGCACATCCTGATTGGGTTTTAGGTTCTGAGAACAACGAACAGTTAAGCTTTAGAAATCAGCTAGTGCTTGATTTAACTCGCACAGAAGTTGTTGAGTACTTATACAAAGCGATTGACGACATTTTAGTTGAATACCCAACTATTAAATACATTAAGTGGGATATGAACCGCGATATTAATCATGCGGGTAATTTTGATGGTAAGCCAGCAGTACACCAGCAAACATTAGCACTTTATCGTCTAATTGACCGTATTAAAGCGGCGCATCCTGGGCTTGAAATAGAAAGCTGTTCGTCAGGTGGTGCACGTGTAGATTACGGCGTACTTGCACACACCGACCGTGTATGGACGTCAGACTCTAACGATGCGCTTGATCGCCTTGAAATACAGCGTGGATGTTCGTTCTTCTTTCCATCGTCGGTTATGGGTGCACATGTAGGCCCGCGTGATTGTCATATTACAGGGCGTAATGTAAGTATTGAAATGCGTGCTGCGGTATCAATGTTTGGCCACATGGGAATCGAAATGGACCCACGTGAGCTGAACGATCATGAATACAATGCCCTTAAAGCGGCAATAGCGCTTCATAAAGAGCATCGTGAGTTTATTCATAGCGCCGATTTGTACCGCCTTGATAGCGACGATTTATCAATTAACTTTGGTTTAATCGACGAGCAAAAATCAAAAGCGTTGTTTGCTTATAACAGCGTACGTGAAACACCGCGTACAGCGCCTAATAAGCTTCGTTTTGTTGGCCTAGATGGCGATGCGCAGTACACACTTAATTTAGTGTGGCCGGTTAAATTTGAAGAGTATCGTCCGTCTTCTATTGCTGCGGTAAATGGTCAAGCATTTACAGGTGAAGCGTTAATGCAGTTTGGCTTACAAATGCCAATTTCATTCCCGCAAACATCACTTATTTTTGAGCTTAACAAAGCTTAAATTTAACTAAGAGCAGTAAAAGGCGCTAATCGCTTTTATACTGCTTAGCTTAGCTCAGTTTAGATATCAGTAGTCAGCTCTATATTGTTTAGAGCTGGCTTTTTTATATCCTTAGTAAGCTAATTTAGTAAATTAACTTAGTAAACTCAAAAGTATCGAAAATAGAGTGGTTACGCTTGCGCGTAATTTTGCTTGTTACCCAACCAACGTTGAATTAGTGGGTCAACAACCTCTGGGTGTTGCTTAAGCATTTGCTGTGCAATCGGTCTTACTTGATTAAGTATGTGCTTATCGCGGGTAAGATCTGCAATTTTAAACTCGGCTAACCCTGTTTGTTTTGTACCGAGTACTTCACCAGGGCCACGAATTTCTAAATCGCGCTCTGCTATCACAAAACCATCGTTACTATCGCGTAGTACACCTAATCGCTTTTGAGCAGTATGAGACAGTGGTGCGTGGTATAAAAGCACGCAATGCGATGCAGTAGCGCCACGGCCAACTCGCCCACGTAACTGATGCAGCTGTGCTAAGCCTAAGCGCTCAGGGTTTTCTATAATGATTAAGCTCGCATTAGGGACATCTACACCAACTTCAATAACCGTAGTGGCAACTAAAACATGTATATTGCCTGCTTTAAACTCGCTCATAATGGCTTGTTTTTCAGCTGATTTCATTCGCCCATGTACTAAACCTACGTTTAGCTCTGGTAATGCTTCTTTTAACTGCAGTGCGCTGTCCTCCGCTGCTTGGCATTGCAGTACTTCAGATTCATCAATAAGAGTACACACCCAGTAAACTTGGCGGCCTTGCTCGTTACACGCTAATTTAACGCGGGCAATAATATCGTCTCTGCGAGTATCTGGAAGTGCTACTGTTGTGATGGGCGTACGCCCAGGTGGTAGCTCATCAATGACCGAGGTTTCTAAGTCGGCATAGGCTGTCATCGCGAGCGTACGTGGAATAGGTGTTGCGGTCATAACGAGTTGATGAGGGTAACAATCACCAAATTTACCTTTTTCACGCAGTGATAAACGCTGGTGGACACCAAAGCGATGTTGTTCATCAATAACAATAAGCACTAAGTTATTAAACTTTACTTCATCTTGAAATAAAGCGTGAGTACCTACAATCATTTGCGCCTCACCAGAGGCTATTTTTTCAAGTGTTGCTACGCGCTCTTTACCCTTTGTTTTACCGCCAAGCCAAGCAACTGTTATACCTAGTTGATTAAACCACGTTGTAAAATTAACACCATGTTGCTCTGATAAAATCTCTGTTGGCGCCATTAAAGCTACTTGAAAGCCCTGCGCAATAGCGGTTAGTGCACTCAGTGCTGCTACTAGGGTTTTACCTGAACCTACATCGCCTTGTACTAAACGCATCATGGGATATGCGTGTTGCATATCACCTTTAATTTCAGCAACTACGCGGCTTTGTGCATTTGTGGGTGCAAAAGGAAGTTGTTCTAAAAATTGGCTTTCTAATGTATTTACCGGATTTAATGCTACGGCTTTAACTTGTTGCCCTTGCTCTCGTACTTTTAATAAACTGAGATTTTGAGCAAGTAGCTCCTCAAATACCAGGCGCTGTTGAGCAGGGTGAGTACCTTGCTCTAATGCAGTTACATCAACATCATTTGGTGGGCGGTGCAGTAATAATAAGGCGTCACTTAGCGGCATATTTGATGGCTGCCACTGTGAAGGCAGTAGTTCTTCCACTGAGTATTTATTTAGTAAATCAATGGCCTGTTCGCTTAAAGCTCTAATCGATAGTTGCTTTAAACCTTCGGTTGTTGAATAAACGGGCGTTAATGTTGTCGCTACCGGCTGCTCGTTAGAGGTATCGCTGATGCTGTATTCAGGATGACTCATTTCAAAGCCAACACGGCCACGGCGCACTTCACCAAAACAACGTATTATTTTACCAGCACTAAATGCGTTTTTTTGTGCGGCGGTAAAATTAAAAAATCGTAATGTTAGCCTGCCAGTACCATCATTGATTTGGCAAACAAGCATGCGCCTTTTACCAAACGTAATTTGGCTTGTTTCAATTGTTGCTTCAACACTCACATGGCTATGCAATGCCAGTTCATTAATCGCGTATAAGCGAGTGCGATCTTCATAGCGAAGTGGCAAATGAAAAAGCATATCTTGCACAGTTAAAATACCTAGCTTTAACAAACGCTCAGCCATTTTTGGGCCGACCCCTTTGAGCTCTGTAATTGGGTATTGATTTAAGCTAGGTTTAGACAAAGTGTATCAATCTTATTATTTGTGAGTAGGCTAAGTGTACTTACAGAGCTTTAGTCCATCAAGTATGTTTTAAAGCTTGCCAAAATTGCTCGTCAGCGACTATTTCGCCGTTTTCATCAAGTGCAGGATAAGGTAATTTTTTTTGTTTACATTGCCTTGCGATAATAGGGTGGCAGCCTTCAAAGTAAAGTGGATGTTTAACTTCGGCGCTCAGCATATCTCTATTATATAAACCAGCCAGCTCGCGTTGGCGCTGTGCTTCAAACAATATTAGCGCAGCAGCAACCGAAACATTTAGTGATTGCACCATGCCTTGCATTGGAATAATAATATTTTGATCGGCATATTCTAGGGCTTTTTCTGATATCCCTGTTTTTTCTTGTCCAACAATAATAGCCGTTGGCTTGGTGTAATCTACTTCTCTAAAATCAACGGCATCTTCTGATAGATGAGTCGCTAATATTTGTATTTCTGGATTGCGTTCACGCATTGCAGTAACGGCATCATCAATACTTCTATGTAAGTGCGTCTCTAGCCAGTTTTTACTGCCACCTGAGGTATTATTTGTTAGCCATTTTTGCTTTTCAGGCCATACAGCATGTACATGATGGCAACCAACCGCATCAGCACTTCGTACTATTGCAGATAAGTTATGGTGTTTGTGCACGTCTTCTAAACACACTGTTAGGTCTGTTTGACGGCGCGAAAGTACGTCTTCGATTCTTTGATAGCGAGTTTGCTGCATGGTTATCCTCTTTTTTCGGCAATTATACGAGATTTTTGCAGTTAAGGCATTACCGTACGGCTAATTGGATTTTGTAGAGAAATAAGTGTTTCTGTTGATTGTATGGCTTCTATTGCCTGTATTTTATTAATCAGCACATCTTGTAAGTGATCAATGGACTTTGTCATTACCTTTATAAATATACTGTAGTTACCTGTTGTGTAATAAGCCTCTACCACTTCCTCCAATGCTTCTAGCTTTATAAGTGTTTGTGGGTAATCACGTGCGTTATTTAAATTAATACCTATAAAGCAACACACATCGTAGCCTAGCTGTTTAGTATTAATCGTTAATTGGGTGCCTGTAATGATCCCAGCTTGCTTCATTTTTTCAATTCTTACGTGAATTGTCCCAGCGCTTACATTAAATCTTTTTGCTAATTCGGCGTACGCAGTACGGGCATTTGCCATTAACGCATGAAGTATCTGTTTATCGAGATTATCGATTAAATAATTTTCCATTATATATTTGTCATAAAATTATCGAATATATGGTTTTTATACCACTTAATTAATGATTTTTATATATTAAAGCTATTTTTGTTATGGGATATTGAATTAATCCTTTAAATCGTTACATTAACTTCATTAATGGCGCTAGTTAGAGCGCTTTTTATCAATTAAGCAAGTAACAATAACTGGGAATGAGGCCAATTATTATGAGTTCACACTATGTGCAGCAACAGCAGCAAATAAGTAAAGTTAAGCAATTTTTTTCACAACAACTAGAAACCCAACTTGGGCTGGTTGAGGTTCAAGCCCCAATTTTGGCTAAGGTTGGCGACGGCACGCAAGATAACTTAAGCGGCCATGAAAACGCAGTTGCTGTAAATGTGAAAGCGATTACAGATAGCCGCTACGAAGTGGTGCATTCACTGGCTAAGTGGAAACGTAAAACACTGGCTACTTATGGCTTTGGTGTTGGTGAGGGTATTTACACTCAAATGAAAGCTTTGCGCCCAGACGAAGATTCATTAAGCCCTATTCATTCTGTATATGTTGATCAGTGGGATTGGGAAAAAGTAATTAGCGAAACGACAGAGCGTTCGCTGGCAACACTAAAGCAAACTGTTCAATGTATTTATAAAGGGATAAAAGAGACGGAAGCTTTTGTAAGCGAGTCTTATGGTTTAACGCCATTTTTACCGGACGATATTAAGTTTGTGCACAGTGAGGAGCTACGTAAAATGTATCCTGATTTTAGTGCTAAGCAACGCGAAAAAGCCATTGCACAAGAATATGGTGCTGTATTTTTAATTGGTATTGGTGGCGTGCTTGGAGACGGCAAAATTCATGATGTAAGAGCCCCAGATTACGATGATTGGTCTACGCCAACATGCGATCAATATATGGGTTTAAATGGTGACATTTTAGTATGGAACCCAGTACTTGAAGATGCATTTGAAATATCATCAATGGGTATACGTGTAAGTCCTGAGGTTTTAAAAGCGCAGTTAAGTACAACTGGAGATGAAGACCGCTTAGAGTTTGATTGGCATAAAGCGCTACTACAAAGTAAATTTCCGCAAACGATTGGCGGTGGAATAGGGCAGTCGCGCTTGGCTATGCTATTGCTACAAAAGCAGCATATTGGCCAAGTACAAGTGGGTGTATGGCCAAGTCAAACTTATGATACGGTAAGTGGCTTACTTTAAATTGTAAAAAAGTGAGTTAATTTGAGTGCTCAATAGAGCACTCAATTTTTTAGTGTGTTTTAAACTCTATTTCAATTTTATTATTTAAAAGTTTAACGTTGCACGGAGGGTAATTGCGGATTGTTTTAAGTACTTTATCAAAAATATGAATCTCTACGCCTGAATGCAAAACAGAATTCACCGTTAAATTAGCGTCGCTAAGTAAATCGTGTAAGTCATGATCTAAGTTTGAAAGACGTTTTTCTAATAGTTCTGCTTGCTCACAGTAATGTTTCTGAGTAGCTCCAATTTTAGTAATTAATATTTTCTTCTTTTCGGCATCCTTCACTAAATCAGTTTTTTCTAGCGCTGCTTGCAGCGTATCTAATTGTGCATCTGTTTTAGCTAAGTCTTTAAAGCAATTATCAGTATCCGCTGTTATTTCAGCGCCAGAAGTCGCTAGGTTAATAATCATTTTAGCGCCTGATTCATTCCCTATTTCGCCAGCAATGAGAGTTGTTGCATCAAGTATTTCACCACCAAATATTTTACCCTTAGGTAAGTCGGATTGGCCTACTTGCAGTAAGCGCTTAGCTTTTATTACACAATGGCTTGTTTGGCGATCAATAAAAATATTATTTGCATCGAGGTAGCAATACTGCGAGTGAGATACATGAATATCACCTAGCGCAATTAGCTTGCAAGAAAGTGACTTACTATCCATTTTTTGATGGCCAATAATGCCTTGTTTAACCGTGATGTTTCCTCCTGCAGTAAGCTCGCCAGATTCAACCGTGCCAAATATAGTAATATCGCCTTTGGCAGTTACTTTCATCCCTGGGTCTATATTGCGAGTAACAATAACACTGCCTTGAAAATCAATATGGCCGCTTTTTACATTTACATCTGAAATGGTAAAAATATCGTCGACACGCATACCATTATTAATTTCAACCGGAACACCAGCAATAGTAGAGACTAACTCAAGCGGATTCATTTTTGATATTTCAGTCCCTTCGCCGGCGACTAATTGTTTATTTTCTCCGGGTTTTGCGGGCAGTATGTCACCTATTACGGTAAAGCCTTCTTTACCGGGAGTTGCAGGTTGCTGGCGAATAAGCACAGAGCCAGGTTCTACGCTTGCAAGCTTGCCAAAGTCGCGCATATCCACACTGCCATCTTCTTTGAGCTTGGGCGCTTTTAAACGGTCTTTTAAAGTCTCTACGGTTGTTATTAGTTTAGTGGCTAAACCATCGCTTGGGAGCCTACCTTTAGCTAATATCCCCTTAACGACAGATCCTGCAGAGTGTTCAGATTGTTTTTGTAGCAGCTGTTCTAAAAAAGCTTGTTTATACCCACGCACAATACCTGCTTTAACGAGTTGTTTTTTTGCATCTTCTAAGCTTAATAACTTTCCACCTTGGGCAAGCGCTAGCTCGCCAATGGCCAGCATTTTATCGTCGCTAATTGTTACATTTAAAGTGGCATTGTGTTTTGTTGCTACAACGAGAGTTTGTTGTGTGTTTTCGTTTTTAAAAAAATCATTAATAGCGTCATGATCTATTTTACAGTCGCAAAAAGCTGACTTTTCGAGAGCCTCTAAAATAAATGCAGCGCTGGGAGGAATATGTTCTTTTACATCAAGTAAAACATTTCCATTGTTGGCAAGCTTAAACACGAGTTAATCCTTTTTTACTACTTAAGTTAAGTTTGTTTTTTAAAACACAACTACAGATTGCTAGAAATTTACATTTGAGTCAAGAAGTCAGATAAAACGAAGTGTGGAGCGAAAAATAAAGGCTATAGAGAAGCTCTATAGCCTGTAATACTTAATTGGTAGAAGGTAATTCCATTATTCCGTCTATTTCAACTTGTGCACCTTTTGGTAGTGCACGAACACCTAATGCAGCTCTAGCTGGGTAAGGTTGTTTAAAGTATTGGCTCATCACTTCATTTACAGTGGCGAAGTTAGATAGATCAGTTAGGTAAATATTGATTTTAACTAAATCGTGAATTTTTCCGCCTGCTTCTTCACATACCGCAGCAATATTTTTAAATACTTGATGCGTTTGCTCGCTAAAATCTTCTGAAATCATTTCCATCGTTTCTGGAACTAATGGAATTTGACCAGATAAATAAACAGCGGTACCTACTTTAACTGCTTGGCTATAAGTGCCAATAGCTGCAGGTGCTTTGTCGGTAGAGATAAATGCTTTATTCATGTGTTTCCTATTTTATTTTTTACGATAGACTTTTTGTACATCAGGCATAACGCGAATGCGGCGCATAATGTTAGCAACGTGGATACGGTTTTTAACGGTAACCCCTAAATCTATCACGTATAAATTACTTTCTTTTTCATCGGTGGCAATTTCGACAATATTGGCTTGGGTTGTAGCGACAACATTGGTTAGCTTAGCTAACGCGCCTTGATGGTTAATAATTTCAACTCTCAGAGCTGCAATATATTCTTTTTCTGGGTTATCGTCCCATTTTACAACTAAGTATTTAGAGCGCTCATTTTCCCAACCACGAATATTTTTACATTCTTGGCGGTGAACGGTCAGGCCCTTACCTTGGCTTATATGAGCCGTAATGGCATCGCCTGGTACAGGTCGGCAACACTTAGAGTAATTCACTAACATGCCTTCAGTACCAATAATGGTCGCTTTAGCTTGGCTTGTTATATCAGTTAAATCGTCATTGTCATTTTGCAATAAGCGCTTGGCAATTAACATACTCATTAAGTTACCAGAGCCAATTTCTACAAGTAATTCAAGAAGCGTAGTTAGTTCGTGCTCTTCAAGTACTCTCGCTATATTTTCATCAGCAATGCTATCTAGTTTGTTTTCGCCTAATGCCGAATCAAGTAAACGACGCCCTAAAAGCATAGCCTCTTCATGATGCTGGCTTCTAAGGTAATTACGAACACCCAAGCGTGCTTTACCAGTAACAATAAAGTTTAGCCATGTTGCATTAGGGTGGGCACCTGAGCTTGTTATTATCTCTATGGTTTGCCCTGTATCTAATGGCCGACTTAAAGGATGTGGCTTGCGATTAACGCGAGCGCCTACACAAGTGTTGCCTACATCAGTATGAACCGCATACGCAAAATCGACTGCGGTAGCGCCCATTGGTAGCTCAACAATACGACCATCAGGTGTAAATACGTAAATTTCTTCTGGGAATAGCTCAGTTTTTACGTTTTCAATAAATTCAAACGATGAACCCGCACTTTGCTGAAGTTCTAATAAGCTTTGCATCCATTGGCGAGCACGTTGCTGCGAAGTATTACCTGCACCATCACCTGATTTTTTATACATCCAGTGCGCCGCTACACCTTTGTCGGCCATCTGATCCATATCGTGAGTACGAATCTGAATCTCAACAGGTATTCCGTGTGGGCCAACTAATGAAGTATGAAGCGATTGGTAACCATTAGTTTTTGGTACAGCAATATAATCTTTAAAGCGTGTTTCTATAGGCTTATAAAGACTATGAGCCACACCTAATACGCGATAACACGTATCCATAGAATCAACTGCAATTCTAAACGCGTAAATATCCATAACTTCGTTAAATAGCAGTTCTTTATTAAGCATTTTTTTATAAATACTATATAAATGTTTCTCACGGCCTGACACAGTCGCTTTAATGCCTGACTCTTCAAGACGTGCTTCTATTTCATGTTGGATATTAGTGATAACTTCTTTGCGATTACCACGTGCTTTAGCTACTTCAGATTTAAGTGCGCGATGACGCATAGGATATAAAGCTTGAAAACCTAAGTCTTCAAGCTCATTTTTAATATCGTGAATACCTAAGCGGTTTGCTATTGGCGCGTAAATCTCAAGCGTTTCACGTGCTATTCTGCGGCGCTTATCTGGGCGCAGTGCCCCTAAAGTACGCATATTGTGCGTTCTATCAGCAAGCTTGATTAAAATAACTCGAATATCCTGAGTCATTGCCATAATCATTTTGCGGTAGTTTTCAGCTTGGAATTCTTTTTTATCTTTAAAGCTGAGCTTATCGAGCTTACTTACACCTTCAACGAGTTCTGCCACAGTTTCGCCAAAAATTTCGGCTAAATCTTGTTGGCTAAAATCAGTATCTTCAATTACATCATGCATTAGCGCGGCCATGAGCGTTTCATGGTCAAGATGCATGCCTGCAAGAATTTGGGTTACTTCTACTGGATGAGTTATGTAAGGTTCGCCACTTGAGCGAGTTTGTCCTTCATGGGCCTCTCGGGCTACCACGTAAGATTTTTGAACCAGCTCTACATCAGCAGCGGGCAAGTATTCTGAAATTTTCTTTTTAAGACCTTCAAAAAGATACATTCACACTCCAATGTTCTAGGGCCTGTTGACCTTTCAGGATTAAAATTTGTTCAATCTAGGGGCGATTTAATCGCGGCGCGAGGTTTTTAGCCTAGCGGGCTAAGTAAAAATCGAGCAACAAAGAGTAAATTGCCCCTAGGCAGAACCCTTTGGGCAGCGCATGTTTTGCATTTATGCTGCGTTATCGCCTATTTATGGGAAATAACCACACTACATAGGCTCTGCCTTGCCTAAATACCAAGCATACTGCTGCAAATTTAACCTCGAAAGATAAAAAGGCTCTAGTGAAGCAAATTAGGTAAGCTACGAATATACGATGAAATGAAAGGATTGCCAACGGCTATAGTAGAAATACTGCGCCGTTGGCTAAATCAGACCGGGAGGTCGATTATTGGTTGCCACCAACAATGGCAGCAACAGCAGCTAATTCTGCTGCTTCTTGGTGTTGTTGTTCTTCACGGTCAATTAAGTCCATTGAAGCGCTATCAACTAAACCTAATTCAATTTCACGTAAAGCAACTACCGTTGGCTTATCGTTTTCAGGGTCTACTAGTGGAGTTTTACCACCAACAGCAATTTGGCGGGCACGACGAGCCGCAACTAAAATTAAGTCAAAACGATTACCAACTGCATCTACTGCATCTTCAACTGTTACGCGGGCCATCACAGCACTCCAAAAATAATTTAAAAGCAAAGACGTAGTTTACTCCAAGGAGCCACTTTCGCCAATAGCCAGTGTTCAATTTTTATCAGTTTTACTTGCCTAAGCCTAATTTAAGTAGGCTTAAATTATTTAAGCAGACTATTTAGTAAAACTTGATGACGATCTTCTTGCGCTTTTAGTGTTAAGCGCTGAGCCATTACAATCATTTCTATGTCGGCAAGTGCGTCCTCAAAGTCATCATTAACAATTACAAAGTCGTATTCATTATAATGTGATGTTTCAGATTGTGCTTTTGCCATACGAGAGGCAATAATCTCAGCCGAATCTTGGCCACGGTTATTTAAGCGTTGTTCTAGTTCTTCTTTTGAAGGCGGTAGAATAAAAATAGTTTGTACGCTTGGCATAATTTTGCGCACTTGCTGAGCGCCTTGCCAATCAATATCTAAAAACACATCAATACCCGCATCAAGTTGCGACTCAATAGCCTGCTTTGATGTGCCGTAGTAATTATCGAATACTTGAGCCCATTCAAAAAAGTCATCTTTGGCAATAAGCGCTTTAAATTCGTCTGTAGATACAAAGTGATAATGCACGCCATTTTCTTCACCTGGGCGAGGGGCGCGAGTTGTATGTGATACAGATACTTTCATGTCAGCGTGTTTTTTTAATAACGCATTGATTAAGCTTGATTTACCAGCACCAGAAGGGGCTGACAAAATAAATAAGTTACCGCGAGTTTGTGCCATGCTTTTCTCTACCTAAAAATAAACAGGCTTGGATTACAAGTAAACCAAGCCTTTAATTAACTGCATTGTACTTTAATTAGCTCACCTTGCTCAAGTTAGACGTGCTCAAGTGAGTCATGCTCAAATTGAAGTGGCAGTGTTTTACTAAGTTAGACTTTAAATAAAATTGCAGTTTAAATTCGTCAACAGAACTAGCCGCTAGATATAAGTATTTGATAAGGTGAGGTATCACCTAGTAAAGGAGCCTCTATGCTTAATAAAACCTTATTTACCGCACAACAAGTAAGAGACAATGAAGCTTTAGCGGCTAAAAATAGTCATTGTGATTTATTTACCCTAATGCAGCGTGCAGGCGAGGCTGTATATAAGCAATGGCAGTTATTTGAACAGCATACATTAGTCATTGTTGGCCATGGTAACAACGCTGGAGACGGTTACGTTGTAGCTAGGCTTATTATGCAAGCAGGTAAAGAGGTAACAGTATGCGCAGCTGAGCCTAATAAAGTATTAACCGGTGATGCTGCAAAAGCGCAGCAGCTATGGGTAGAAGCGGGTGGGGTGGTTTCTCATTTTACAAAAGATGCTCTTAATGAGTGCGATATCGTTATTGATGCTCTACTTGGTACTGGCCTTAAAAGCACCGTGCGCGATAACTTTGCGGGCATAATTAAAGCGGTAAATAACAGTGGTAAGCCCGTAATAAGCATTGATATTCCATCAGGCATTGAGGCGAATACAGGGCAACCTTTAGGGTGTGCAGTTCAAGCGACTTCAACCGTTACTTTTGTGGGTATTAAGCAAGGGCTGACAACGACGGCAGGTAAACAATATAGCGGTAAGTTAGTATTTGATGACTTAGCAATTGGCGATGCGTTTATTCGTATCGCTCAATCATCAGGTACTCTGATTAATATCAATAGCTTTAAAGGAATAGCCACGCGGGCAATCAATAGTCACAAAGGAAGCCACGGTAAACTTTTATGTATTGGTGGCAATCAAGGTACTGCAGGTGCAATTAGGTTAAGTAGTGAAGCAGCTCTTAGAACGGGTGCTGGCATGGTAAGAGTGTATACACACGAAAGCTCAATAACGCCTATTAGTATTGGCAGACCAGAACTTATGGTAAGCAGTAATAACTTACATCAAGCGCTAGAGTGGGCAAGCTGCGTTGTTATTGGCCCAGGGCTTGGGCAAGACGAGTGGGCACAACAAACATTCGATGAAGTAATGCAATATTGCCAAAACAATAAAATGCCATTGGTTATAGATGCAGATGCCCTTAATTTACTGGCTAAGAAAGCTTCATCATACACGTTAGAGCAATGCGTACTTACTCTACATCCCGGCGAAGCTTCGCGACTGCTAAGTGTTAGCACCAGCGACATAGAATCAGACCGCTTTAATTATGCCCGCCTTTGCGCTAAACGCTATAACGCGACTTGTGTATTAAAAGGCGCAGGAACATTAATAGATAATGCCCAGCACACGTGGGTATGTGAAGATGGCAACCCGGCATTGGCCGTTGGCGGCAGTGGCGATGTACTTACTGGTATTATTGGTGCCTTACTTGCTCAAGGTTTAACTATTGATGAAGCAGCACTCTATGGTGTAACACTGCATGCTAGAGCCGGTGATATCGCCAGTGAGCGAGACGGGCAAAGGGGAATGCTACCCAGTGATTTATTCGCAATTGTAAGAGAGTTAGTTAATAAAGTGACGTGAGTTTAAGCGTCACTCAACTATCAGTGTTCGGCTTTAAATTGTGGAACGTTATTGCACCCACTAAAAAGCATACACCTACATAAAGCCAAACACTGCTAGCTATAATATTCCACGTATCGGCTCGTATTAATGCAGGGATAATTATTAAGCTTCGTATGATACACAAGGTTGCAATAGCAATTAAAGCGGTTCTAGTAAGTACTATGTTACGCACTAAGCCAATTGCTGATAAGGCAAATGCAGTACAGGCAAACATAAGTCCAGCTATTGCAATACTACCTAAAGGCGCAAGGAATGTACCTTGCTGTGATGATTCTATTATTTGTATTGGAGCGCGAGCAAATATAAACCAACTAGTGCCACCCCATATACAAAGTAAATGCCATACAGCCGCTGCAGATGCAATAACTCCTGCGCTTAATAAAAATTTTGCTTTTATATTTAACAGCATTTTATCTCACTGATTATTAAGCTGTAATAAATCCCATTTTGTACCATATAAGTCTTCAAAAACCACTACGGTGCCATAGGGTTCTACTCGAGGCTTTTCGTTAAATGTAACGCCTTTAGAAAGCATTAAATTATAATCTCGCCAAAAGTCATTGGTATGCAAAAATAAAAACACGCGCCCACCCGTTTGATTACCAATAGCGCTGATCTGTTCGGGTGTTGTGGCTTTAGCAAGCAGTAGATTAGTCCTGCTCGAATTAGTCCCATTTGAACTAGCCCCGTTTGAATTTGGAGGTGAAATTAACACCCAGCGTTTACCCTCTCCTAAATCAGTATCCTCCACTAACTCAAAGTTAAGCTTTTGAGTATAAAACTCAATGGCATCGTCGTAGTCCTTAACAACTAATGCAATGCTGCCGATATGCTGTTGAACGTTAGTCATGTTTAGCTCACTCCGTACTATTAAATAAATGTGCTTTTTATCATATTAGTAAATGATTACGCAGGGTATATGCCCCCAATATGTAACTTAGTTATAGGTATAAATTAAACAGTATCAATCTGCTTTATAATAAAAAGCAAAACCCAGCTGAGGCTGGGTTTACTTTAAATCGATTTTTTAGTACTAAGTGCATAAAGTGTTTATCTGTGTAATTCACCAGCACGTTCTGGTTGATAGGTTACTTCTTTTATTTTTACCTTTATTAAGCCGCCACTCGGTTTAGGCCACTCAATTTCGTCGCCTTGGTTTAGCCCAAGTAATGCGCTACCAACGGGTGATAATATCGATATTTTATCGCCGCTAGAGTCACTGTTCTTTGGGTACACCAAGGTTAACGTAAATTCTTCTTTAGAAGACTCAACAATAAAGTTTACAGTTGAGTTCATCGTTACAACTGACGATGGCATATCTTTAGGTTCGACTATTGTTGCTCGTGCCAGTTCAGCTTCCAATTCTTCTTTGTTAGCAAAGCTACCTGCAGGCAATGATTCCATTAAGTCATACAATCTATCTGCATCGAGTGATGAGATGATTAGTTCAGGTTTTTTATTCATCTTAATATCCTTAATAATTTTTAATAAATAAAATTAACTCTGAGTATGGCTTGGCATGCATTTAAGAAGCAAAGGGATACGCGAAGTCATTTTATTAATTAGCCACACCTGTGGCTTTTACTTTATTTGTGCCCAATAGCTAAAAACCCAGCCGAAGCTGGGTTTTTATTTGAGCTAGGTGTTTAGGGGATGATTACATCATGCTGCTCGTAGGTTCATAAGTGTTTGTTAATTAATGTGTATTTATGTCGCTATAGCTTTGGTACCCCTCAATATACCCTGAATAAATTGAATTCAGTCATATATGAGATGTTTTAAAAAAATATGTTTTGTAAATTACAGCATAACAATTAAGGTGTTATAAAACCATAACATTTCTCATGTTTAAGGAGTACGAGTGGGAAGATTAAAACACATGATGGAACAAGGCTATAATTCTGACTTGGGAGCGTCTATATGCCCAGACTGCATAAGTGAAGATGGCATAAAGGCTTTTATAATTGAAAATTCAAATGTAGCACCTTCAACCTGCTCATATTGCAATACCACAAACCTTAAAACATGCGATATGGGAATAGTCATTGGATATATTTATGGTTGTATAATCAAAGAGTGGTCAGACCCAGCAGAAGAATTGCCTTATGAGACAGCTGAAGGTGGGTATCAAGGTGAGGTTTTACACACCAGTGAGCTATTGTGGGAGCTTGGTGTCGATGTAGAATATGAGTCGATACATGATGATATAGTTAATTCAATAGAGCAGGGTTATTGGACAAAAACTAACTATTTCTCACTTGCGCGAGATCAAACTTTTACCTATGGCTGGAGGAACTTTTGCCAATTTGTAATTAGTACTTCGAGATATTTTTTTCTTGATACTCAAAATGAATCCTATGATGCAAACCAGCACGATGAAATGAACCCAATCGAAATATTAGATTTAGTTGCTTCAATCATAAAAAATTTGAACATGCTAAAAAAGATCCCAACTTCTCAAGAGATCAAACGAGTTAGAATAGTAGATGATTATAATGAGGCAACTACAGCTTCTCATTTAGGTTCACCGCCTTTAGAATACTGTAAAATGGCTAACCGAATGAGTCCTGCCGGAATACCTATGTTTTACGGTGCATTTGATATAGAAACATCAATCAAAGAAACCTATGAGCCAGAGCCTCACTTAACTAAAAAAGCCGTTGCTGGAAACTTTTACCCTTGTA
>NZ_WTKW01000079.1:0-14162 GCF_011378745.1 Pseudoalteromonas sp. Z1A6 | reverse complement strand
CTCACTTATTTAATATATTACATCAGGTTATTTACTTTTTATATTTTTTATTGCTTTTAAAATGTCGTCTGGGCGCTGAAAAACTGCCATATGATCGCTATTACTTAGAGGTATATATTGCCCACCCGATTGCTCACTAATTTGCTGGCTCCATAAAGAGCCCTCTTGTTGCCATAATACTAAATTATCGACGAAGTCAGGTTCTGCATTTTTAATATCATACGATTCAAAATCAGTATCTATAACGGAGATTGGAGTGGATGTGGCTATATCGGCACTAATAACACGATTTAAATCATCATGATAATTCATAATCTCTCTTGCTCGTGTTACTTGTTTATCAATTTGAGTACGGCTTTGGCTTATTAAATCAAAATACGGCCAATCCATTTCTGCTTTATACTGTGAAGGGATGAGTGTTTCGGTCGCTGTACGTTCATCAGTTAATTTATCTCGAGTCCTTTGCGTCCAATTACCTTCTTCTATATGTGTGATTAAGGTATCACCTGCATCTCTATACCAATATACGGGCCAATCTTGATACAAGCTAATAGAGTGTGGCAGCAAAACATCGGGGTCAATCCACACCATACCGTTAAGGCTAGTTACAAATTGTGAATCAGGTGAATTTTGCCATAAATGAGCCAAAATATTTGCACTGGCAAAGCTAACAATAATTAGCTCCTTTTCATTAAGCAGTCCTAACGTTTTATCTAATGCAGGCACAAAAGAAGCATACGATGGTTGCTCAGCAGGGCTACTAAAACCGCTTCCAAAGCGTTCTATGACGTGTACACGATGAGTTTTTGCTATCAATGGCTGCAGTAAAGCAAACCAAGCACTGTCACTATGAAAGTTTTTATTAAAGCCCGATAAAAGAATAATCGCGGGCCCCGAATGTTCAAGGCCCATGCTACGTACATGTACATCGTTTTTTTGTTGTTGATCAACGCGATATAATTTTGAGTAGGTATCGAGTTTAGTTTTACTTACTGTATTAAAAAAGCTTATTAATTCATCCGTGGTGTTAAAACTACTAAATTCCCAACTATGCCCACCTCCTTCAATTGCTACCAATTGGTTGATATAGCTATCATTTTTAAATGTATATTTAGCGATTGCCTGACTTTTTTCTAATTGTACACCCGAATCAATACTGTTTTCTTTGGCTATTAGTTCAATAGCAAGCCTACTTGGGATTAATCCAAAATTTGAATGAGTTTTACCTTCAAAGGGTAAAGTCTGATCATTTGTGCCTTGTACCATCATGTAGTTGGTGTGATTTACTATCTCGCATCGTTGAGACAGCTGCTCTGACATAGGCGAGGCAACTGATGCTATGGCCGCAAACCTTAAACTACTATTACACATTAAATTTTGTGTAAATAAACCTCCTTGAGAAAACCCGACCGCAAAAAGCTCTCCATCAATAATGTTGTATTTAGCTTTAACATCATCAACAACATTTTCGACAAACATCAAATCATTAATGCCTAATCGATGGGGTTTATTGCAATCACATCCTTCATTCCACTCTTCAACTTTTGATTGTGGGTAAACAACTATATAATTTTCTGATGCAGATTCAAACGCAGCCATACTCTGCATATTTTTAGCGCTCTGCCCAGAACCATGAAAAGCTAATAAAAGCTTATAAGATTTTTTTGTATCAAAGTTATTACGTGGTGTTGCCACATAATAACTTCGATTTTTTAATTTAACTTTAGTTAAACCCTTGGGCTGGGTACTTGTTAAACTCGAATCCTTATTAGTACCATTACAACCGGCCATTAATAATGTGACAGTCATTATTTTCAATAATAAATATAAATAAGTACGCATCTTCTCTACTCTCATTAAATATGAGTTGGTAGCAAATCATATACTTATTTGTTGTTGCCATAGTTGACGCTTATGTTTTTGTTATATTTATGTTATGTTTTAAAAAGCAATGTAATTTCAATATGATAGAGAACCCTATGGCTGTCCATATTTCTGGTGTTATTTTTGACGAAGAGCAGCGAACATTAAAAAATGACAGTCAAACTAGAAAACTTGAACCAAAAGTATTCAGTTTATTAATTACTTTACTAGCAGCTAATGGGAAAATTGTCACTCGCGACCAACTCATAGTTGAAGTCTGGAATAATCGGGTTGTAGGTGAGGGAGCGATCAATCGAACCGTGTCTTTATTAAGAAACCATTTTTCAGCGTTAACTAATGAAAATATTATTGAAACTGTCCCAACTCATGGGTATCGGTTAGTTGCTACTGTAACGAACACAGATATTTCTCACGATGAAATGCCTGTTGAGCAAAAGGTTGCTTTTAAAAGCCCATCATTCAAGAAACCTATGCGCAATATCAAAAAAGCATCAATTATTGCAATTATTATAACTCTGCTATTAATTACCCTTTTTAGCACACTCTTCAAAGTTGAAAACTTAATCACGCCAAATAAATTATCACTTGTTAGTGCGCCATTGATTGGTTTGCAAGGTAGAGAATATAAGCTCTCGGCCACCCAATCTGGGGGACTCATTTTGTTCCATCACCTTGATGAGGATGACCGTCAATCGGTTTATTTATATGATACAAAAACACATACTCAAAACAGTGTACTAACAAATTCGTTGGCGACGATAAGTGCTGATGGAGAATATATCGTTTATGCAACACACATTGATGAACAATGTTTAATTTCGACTTATCATGTACACACTAAGAAAAAGCAGTTTTTATTTTCATGTGATGAGTTCCCAACCTCACTAGCTTGGGGAGAAAACAATACATTTTACTTCAATAAACGTTTTAGTAAATCTCATCCATATCAAGTATATAGCTATAATATAAACACGAGTAGATTAAGACAAATTACAAATCCAAGTAGTAAAAATAATACTAAGGGCGATTTTGATTTCTCCTACAATAACCATAGTAATCAACTTGCTATTGTTCGTTATATAAGCGAAAACGACTCAAAAATAATTATTAAAAATGAAGAAGATAAATTAAACGAATACGTAGTTAATCTGCGTGTAAAAAGTCTTGTATGGCATTCTAAAAACAATACTTTAGTTATCGCAAACAACAACACTATTTTCTCTTTAGAAGCCGCTAGTGGTGAATATTATTCGATAAAAAAATTAGATTTTACAATTAACTCTTTAGCTATTATCCCAGCTAAATTGAATGCCTCGCTATTAGTAAGTAGCCTTAATGTCGTAAGCGAAATTGTAAAATATAACACTATTAACAGCAGTCAACATGTGTGGCAGCAAAGTGCGCGCACAGAGCTGCTTCCTCGTATGCGGGCAAACATTCAAACTTTTTTGTCTACGCGTTACAAAAGCCATCACTTTTGGAGAGTTAAAAACGACGAGGCCCAATTAATTGATATCGATTTACCCTTTGATCTACAGTTTGTACGCTACGAACTATCTGATGATGGCAGCCGTATTTTATTTACTAAGCACGGCGATGTTTTTGAACTAGATTTAAATAAAAATGCCTATCAAAAAGTGTTTACTAAAAATCACAATAGCTATGTTGCTAATTACGACGCACAAAATAACATTATTTATAGCACAAACGCTTCTGGACAATGGCAACTGTGGTTGTATCAACGAAGTACCGATACACACAGTCAATTAACTTTAAATGGGGGTTATAGCGGCAGAATCGTAGATCAATACCTCTATTACTCTAAATTTAATGTAGATGGTTTATGGCGTAAAAATTTAACAACAACAAGTGAAGAACTTGTTATTAAAAACTTCAATCGAATCAACTGGCTAAACTGGCAACTTATTGACCACCAATTATACTTTTATCGAGAAGCAACGGGAATTTGGACTTTTAATATCAATACTCAAAAAGAGAATTTGATCATGCCAAAACCTGATGGTTTTGTTCACCAATATACAGTGGCACCTGATCAGCAACATATATTCTGGGTACGCCTAAAAACCATTCAAGGTGATATTTATCAATATACCTTTTAATTATCGTTTTTAAATATAGGTGTGTGTTTTTCAAATATAAAATAATAAAAATGCTTTACTATAAACTGTTTAGCAATACATATGTAAATAAGTAAACTGCTTACGCTCCTCGTATTTATGTATTTTTCAGTCCTGCAACTGGTCTTACCGTAAACTAATTGTAAATAAAATAAACAAATATGTTGACCATTTGCGTACTCCACAATATCATTTGTAAGCGCTTACAAAACACATTTACAAATGTAAGCGCTTACAACACAAAAATACATAGATCGTAAAACAATTAATCTGACAATAATCTGTTGAAACCGGGGTTCAGTTATGAACATTGAAACAACGCACATTACACGTTTACTTGCCGCTATCTCTTTAGTTACGTTAGCTGGCTGTGGTGGCGACTCTGCCACTAAATCAAATTTTGAAAATGTAGATGCCTCTGAACCAGTATCAGATTGGCAAATGGTTTGGAGCGACGAGTTTGAAGGCTCAGCCATTGATACAAACAAATGGAACTATGAATTAAACTGCAATGGCGGTGGTAACAACGAGAAACAGTGTTACACCGACAGCGAGCAAAATGCATTTATTGCAGACGGTGTGTTAAACATTGTTGCCCTACCCGCTGAAGAAGGTGCAGAAAAACCTTATACTTCAGCACGCTTAAATACGCGTTACAACGCTGACTTTACGTATGGTCGCTTTGAAGTGCGCGCCAAACTTCCATCAGGACAAGGTAGCTGGCCAGCATTTTGGATGCTGCCAACAGATGAAGTTTATGGCACTTGGCCTCGTTCTGGCGAAATAGATGTTTTAGAATCAGTAAATCTTAAAACACCGGATGAAGACGGTGGAATAGAGTCAAGCATCCACGGCACACTTCATTACGGACGCGCGTGGCCAGATAACAGCTCTACGGGCAAAGAATTTAAATTCCCTGAAAATACTAACCCGGCAGATGATTTCCACACGTATGCTGTTGAATGGCAAGAAGGTGAAATTCGCTGGTACGTAGACGGTTACCTTTATGCAACTCAGCGTCAATCAGAAGTTCGTACTAATGCAAGTGACGAGGCTGTAGGTCTAAAACACCGTGGCTGGTTTGCAGAATATTTTGAGCAAGGTTCTGGCGAGCTTGAAACTCACTGGGATAGCGCACCATTTGATAAAGACTTTCACTTATTGCTAAACCTAGCAGTAGGCGGCGACTGGCCTGAAAACGTTAATGATCTAGGTATAGATGCTAGCGCATTTGAAAACGGCCAAACCTTTGCTATTGATTACGTACGTGTTTATCAATGTGCATCAAACCCTGAAACAGGTAAAGGCTGTGAAACTATTCGCCCGGGTTACAATAGCCTAGAAGATGCATTGCTTGAAGGCGATGCACCAATTCCTAGCCCACCTTCGACAGGCATTGCAACACCACTGACTATTTTTGGTGAGTCATTTAATCCAAATTGGCCTGCATGGGATTGTTGTGGAGGATCTACTCCCGCTATTGTTGCAGATGAAACCCAAGGTGATGTAGTTGAATTTGTAGTAGGTGCAGAACCCACTGTAATGGGCTTTATTAGCCGTGAGATTTTTATTACTGACGAAGAAGGAAAAGCCAGCCCGTTTGATGCTTCTCCAATGCTGGATGAAGGTTACGTTCGTTTTAAAATGAAAGTAACAAATGCACCAGGCACTGCTGATGCAGCTTGGCTTGTAAAACTTGAAAGTAATGAAGGTTCTAGCGCATTAGAAATGCCGATTACAGATAGCATTGAAGGCGTAAGTCCTGTTGTTGGCCAATGGCAAACTTATACATTTTTATTAAAAGATCTAGATGCTGCAAATTTAGATATTAGTGCAATTGATGTGATCATGGTGTTTCCAGCATGGGGCGCAGGTGAAGGCGCTGTTTATTTAATTGACGATGTTGAGATTACTCAAGATAACTTAGGCGTATCACCTGAGCTTACTATTTTTACTGATGAGCAAAATCTAGCATGGCCAATGTGGGATTGTTGTGGTGGCTCAACCCCTGTTGAAGCTATGGATGATGAAGAGCATGGTTTAACCGCAGAATTTAGCATTGGTGCAGAGCCTACTGTAATGGGCTTTAATAGCCGTACATCGTCAGGTGGCGCAGGTGAATCGTTTGATGCTAGTAGCATTTTAGATGAAGGCGTTATTCAATTTGATTTAAAAGTAACATCTGCACCGAGCGACCCAGCAACACCGTGGTTATTTAAAGTTGAATCAAACGAAGGTGACTCTGCAGTAGAGCTTGAATTAACGGCAAGTGTTGAAGGCGTAGCGCCAGTTACTGGCGAGTGGCAAACATATACGTTTAAGCTGTCTGATCTTGCAGCTGCTGGCTTAGATGTAAGTACTATAGATGTACTAATGATTTTCCCAGCGTGGGGTGCAGGTGAAGGCTCTGTTTACCGTGTAGATAACGTTAAGATTTATAATCCAAATGCAGCGCCAGCTGCAACGGGTGAGCTTACTGTATTTAAAGATGCACCTGCCGATCAGTGGAGTATTTGGGATTGTTGTGGTGGCTCTACACCAACAACAGAAACCGATGATGACGCGCATGGCGCAGTAGCGCAATTTAGCATTGGTTCTATTGCTACAGTAATGGGCTTTATTGCTGATGAAGACGTATCGTTCGATGCCTCTGCAATACTTGAAAATGGTGTAGTTCAATTTGATATGAAACTAGTCTCTGCGCCTTCAGATATTGACGCACAATGGCTATTTAAAATTGAATCAATTGGTACATCGAGTGCCGTAGAGCTTGCTTTATCTAGCAGTGTTGAAGGCCAAGTACCTGTAACGGGCGAATGGCAAACATACACCTTCCCTCTTCAGCAATTATTTGATGCCGGCTTAGACATTAGCGCATTAAACGTAATTATGGTTTTTCCTAGCTGGGACATGGGCGATGGCGCGCTTTACCGTATAGACAACGTGATTATTGCAAATCCATAAAACACACACCAATAGGCGCTTAGCGCCTATTGCTACACAACAACATTTTATAAAGCAGAGCTATTATGAACACATTCAATTTTAAAAAGAGCCAACTTGCGGCTTCTGTGTCTCTCATCATTGCTGCGAGCACATTAAACACAGCTATTGCGGCAGAAGCAGAAACAAGCGTTTCATCTGATGTAGAAGTTATTGAAGTAAAAGGTATTCGTGGTTCACTTATTCGTTCTATGGATATGAAACGCGACTCTTCTGGCATTGTAGATGCCATTTCATCTGAAGAAATGGGTAAATTCCCAGATACCAACTTAGCAGAATCATTACAACGTATTACCGGCGTATCGGTGAGCCGTGCAAACGGTGAAGGTAGCCAAATTACAGTACGTGGTTTTGGCCCTGAGTTTAACTTAATTACCTTAAATGGCCGCCAAATGCCGGGCACAGGTTATACACGTTCGTATAACCTTGAAAACATCGCCTCTGAAGGTGTAAGCGCGCTTGAAGTATTTAAAACTGCACGTGCAGACGTGCCAAGCGGTGGCTTAGGTGCAACAGTTAATATTTCTACTGCGCGCCCTTTTCAAAAGCCGGGTCAGAACTTTTCAGCAACCGTTAAAGCAAACCACGACTCGTCAAACGAAGCTGGCGATGACGTAACACCAGAGTTTTCTACTGTTTACAGCAATACTTTTGTAGATGACACTTTTGGTTTTGGTTTTTCGTTTTCGCACCAAGAGCGTGACTTTCAAAAACAAAGTGCCAATATTCAAGGCTGGCAAGCAAACGTAGACCTACCTGATTTAGATAGCAGCAACGTTGTTGATAACCGTACAGATACATCAGGTAACTACTACCTCCCTAAAGACATGAACTACTCTATTGAAGATGTAGAACGTGAACGTACGAACGGACAAGTTACTTTTCAGTTTGCACCGGTAGATGGCTTTGTAGCAACACTTGATTACACCGCAAGTAAAGCTGTAACAGGTTCTCAAAGTATTGGTTGGGGTATTTGGAACGACTTTGGTAGCAATATTAATGGCTACGAACTAGATGAAAATGGTACAGCTGTTTATGCTGATATTAGCGGTAACGATGCATCATTCACAGCTAATAAAGGTACTACAGAAGTAAAAGCGCGCTCTCTAGGTTTAAATCTAGATTGGGAAATTAACGACACGTGGCACGTAGAGCTTGATTACCACGACTCTAAAAACGAAACTGATAACGGCGCCGACAACGGGCTGGGAAGTGCCGGCCAAGTAATTTTAGGTTCTGATCAGCTAGCTAATAAAATTTATGATTACCGTACGGGCGAAGTACCCAGTGCACAAGTTAATTGGTTAAATGGCACAAGTGAATTAACGCCTGGCGAAATTGATTCAAACTTTAGTCAGTTTATTCATTCACCAGGTGAATCAAACATTGAACAATTACAGCTGCATACGACATGGTATAACGAAAGCTATGACATTGGTTTAGTTAAAGTTAAATTTGGCGCATCACGTACAGAACAAAACACCGGTGGTTACACCGCGTGGAGTGGTTTAGTAGGTGGTCCAGGCTTTAACCCATCGTATACAGAAATATTCCCAGATAGTATGTTTACCCGCAACGATACATCAGGCCTTTTAGATCAGTTTGATGGCGGCGGCAGCGACTTACAACCTGGTTACTACTATACCTATGACTTTGACGAAGCTGTTGCGCGCCAAATTGCGTATTTAACGGCTGATGTAACGGGTGGCGATGCATATACAGCTAATGCATACGCAGACGGAATAGATAGCGAGAGCTACGTAGAAGAAATCACTAATAGCTTTTATGTTCAATCAAGCTGGGAATTTGACGTAAGTAACTACTACGTAAAAGTAAATGCAGGCCTACGCTATGAGCAAACAGACGTAACAAGTACTGTGCGCCAACGCGTTGAAGATCAAGTTAATTGGATCAGCGCTTCAGAGTGGATCATGCAATACGCTGCTGGCGGCGATGATAACTTCTTAGAGCAACAAGGTGATTACGATGTTTTACTGCCTTCAATCGACGTAAGTGTTGATTTAACTGAAGACGTAGTAGCCCGCGTATCTTGGGGTAAAACAATGTCGCGTGCACCACTAGGTAATCTAGCCGGTGGTCGTAGTTTAACAGGCAGCCCAAAACCAGGTTCTCGTACAGGTGGCCAAGGTAATACAAACTTATTACCGTTTGAATCAACAAACCTTGATTTATCACTTGAGTATTACTACGCAGAAGGCAGCTACGCATCTGTTGGTTACTTTAAAAAAGATGTTGATAACTTTATTCAAACCACCATTACGCAAACCACTATTGATGGCTTGCACGATATTTTAAACGGCCCTCGTTACTTACAAGCCGTAAGCGATATTGAATCACGTGGCGAGCAAGCAACAACCGACGCTATTTTTGCACAAATGATTGCCAGCGGTTACGGCAATGCAAATGGCGTTATTGAACCAAACAGCGACGATCCGCTAATAACATGGAATATTAGCCAACCACAAAACACCGACAGTAAATCGGTAGATGGTTTTGAAGTAGCTGTTCAGCACTTAATTGGTGAAACCGGTTTTGGTATTGGTGTTAACGCAACATTTGTAGATGGCGACGTTGAATTTGATAGCGAAAGCCTTGATCAACAAGCACCACTTACAGGCTTAAGTGACTCAGCTAACTTCCAAGGCTTTTACGAAAAAGACGGCCTATCAGTTAAAATTACTTACGCATGGCGCGACGCGTACTTAATTGGTGTAGGCCAAGCGCAAGGTTCAGCTGATGCGCCTCCGCAATATGCTAAAGCGTATGGCCAATGGGATATGAGCGTTAACTACGATGTAAACGAAAACGTAACGGTATTTTTTGATGGCATAAACTTAAATAATACCACCGAAGAAGGTTACGGACGTTACGAAGAGCAATTCTTATTTGCTAATCAATACGGTCCTCGTTACTCAATTGGTGCTCGTTACACGTTCTAAACTATTTCCTAGTTAGAAGGTTAAGCCGCTTGTTACAACAAGCGGCTTTTTTTATAGCGTTTTTATTTGCTCAAGCAACACATTGGTTGTCCAATCAAGGCCGTTATACGCCACATCGGGTTTGTAAAAATCCCCTGCCCCTCGCGCTCTGTTTACGTATACTTTGTTAGGTACAATAACTTTGCCTAAGCCTGAAGGTAAATCAGCTAAACGTACCTCCATATACATAGAATGAGCACTACTTGGTGCACCAAATAACGTTGTATTTTCAAAAAGCTTAAACTTATCAAGTGCATCTAAACAAGCACTAGCACATTGCGGCGGAACAATAACAAACACCTTGGTTTTAAAGTCACTCACTAAAGGTGTATGTGGTATGTTATTTAGCGTATTAGTCTTTTCTTCTACATAAAACGGGGCATCATTTTCAAGTGATAGAGCCATGCCAGCAGCGACGGTTTTAAGAGTTTTCAGTACTTCGGGTTGATCTTTTACAACGCTAAATAAAGACTCTACATAGTCAGTATTATCTTTTGATGCTCTCCACCATACTTGCGTGTTTTGAGAAGTATTATTTGCTTTTTGCTCTACTACTTTTTGGCCCCATAATCCTTTTGCTATTTGTGAGCTCCAATAAGATGAACCACCTTAGTTATGGCGCAAATCTAATACCACGGCTTTTGCAGTAAGTAACTTGCTACGTTGCTGTTGTATTTTTTCAAACACTTTATTGTAGGCAGCAGTTTGTTTATCGGTTGATGAAAAGCTAGGCATAGCAATCCAACCAATGTTTTTTTCAGGCCACGTTAAATCAATGGGGAGTTCATCACCGTTATAAGCATTTTCTAAATGCTTACTTGCTGACTTAGGCTTTACTGACCAATTTAGTGCTTGTGTATAGGTATCACCATTGGCTTTAACAAATTCGCATTCTTTTAGGGGAGTTAAAAATGGATTACCCTCGTCAATTAGTAACCGCCAACCTTGCTGCCACCAGTGCCCAGGTTGTGCCACTTCACCATGAAACTTAAATATTCTCTCACGCATTAAGGTATCAGTGCTTTGCCTATCACATTGGCTTACAACCTCGCCTTTGCTAATATTGCTGGCTTCGCTGTAATACACTTTTAGCGCATCACCTCGCCAAACAGCACTAAAGCCTGGCCAGCGGCGCGCGGGTCTATCTACGCTTGAAAACGCACCAGCATGACCATCTTGTAACATAGTGCTAAAGCGTGCAATTGCCGCTACATGAACTTGCGGACCGCTCGCTTGTGACGAGAGTGCAAGTGCCTCTGCTTTTGCTTGTTTTAATAAACCAGGGAAAGTTGGGTTATTAACATCAAACATACCCGGGTGATTTTGTGCAGTAATACTATAAGCGGCCTCAATATCTCGCTCTGTTATGCTGCGCCACTGCTCAAATGTAGTGGGTATAACGGGCTTTTGTTCAGCATTTGCAACAGAGGATAATAGTAAAGTTGGGAGTAATACATAGTTGATTATTTTTGTTTTTATAGTCATAAAAATCCGTATTTAGTGTTGTTATGTGGCTATGCATTCAACCTTTTTGACATAACCATTACGTCGATATTACGAAAATTAACGCATTCATCTGGTTTCCAGCCCAGCTTTGCATATAACCCCCCCGATAGGTCTTCTGTCTGTAAGTGCAGGGTTTCTACTCTTAATGTAATCGCAATCTCTTGAATTCTTTTAATAAGGCTTGCTGCAACGTTATTACCTCGATATTTAGGTTCAACATATATACCCGCCAACCAAAGCTCTTTATTTGGATAAATGGACATTTGATTAAGCTTTATTTGTGCAGCACCTAAAAGTTCTTCGCCATCTATCGCTAAAATGACCAATGGAAACTTAGTTTTATTAAGGCAAGACTGGAGTCTTGAAACAAATATATTATCTAAGGGGTTTTCGAGAAGGTGCCCCCATTCTTCAAAATACCATTCAGCTACTTTAGGAATTTGATCTTCATGATCAGCTAGATAAACAATTTCCATTTTATCTCCAGTACAGTGAAAGCCATATAACGAGCCTATAGATTAACTCGTTTTTTATTTTTTATTAATAAACAAACCATAGCTGAGTTCCTATTTTGGTTCAATCTATTGCTCTACTTTTACCCAGCATATAAAAAAGAGTTTAATGTTGTTTTAATTAGCATTTGGGAATGGATTACGGGTGTTTAAGTGGCTTTTATTTAGACTAAAAGAGCAAGGTTTATGATGAGTGTCTAGTTTGATTTTATTCGGCGACTACTGATAAAACCATACGCATAGCCCAATAAAATAATTTTAGCATTACCGAAGGCGGATACGCCGCCGTGCCCGTTTTGTTGTTGTTATACCACGCGTCAAATCCCGATAAATCGAGCTTATTTTCGATGATATAACAAAGGGCATATTCAAAGGTTCCCGGCAGAATTTGCTCAGCGAAATTGATAGGAATGAATTTATTTTGACAGGATAAGTCAGGCTTAACTTCTCACCCAAAGAAAGTGCCATAACGGTTTACCATAGGTGAATAATATCTATTAGATCATAGCGAATAGATGGATTAAAGGTTAAAAAAACAATCAATTAAATATAGTAAGATACGTTCCTAGAAAGAGTAATTCTACAGCCTCAACGCCGAGTTAAGGTGTGAGCAACGCAATACCGATGCCGCCGCATAACACCTTAACCACTAAAACCAACGGATAGTAAAAATGCCGCGTGTTGTGAATCACTCTTAAACAGTTTGCTATGTTTATTTTCTTGGCCATGGGTTATCAGGTTCAACATGTATCATAGGTTTGTCATCAGAGCCCTTTCCCTGACTGCGCCCCTTACCACTAGGAGTACCCCGCCACGGACCCTTACCTGAATCACCACGAGATGCTTTACCTCGCCCAACACCGTCTTTATCGCTACCTTTCGTAGAGCCTTTACCTACGTCGTTACTTTCTTTTTTTGACATCTCAGATACCTTTTGGAACAAAGAAGCTTTCAGGTGGATATGCTTTGAGAACTTCATCGATACATTTTGTTTTTACTGCTTTTTTTTCAGTGCTTTCAGGAGACTTACTGACTAAAGTCGCTTGTTTTTCCATAATTTCATTGAACTTAATTTCGTGAGTTTCATTGTATTCCCTAGTCGTACTGATACTCACTTTTAGCTGTATCAACTCATATGATAAAACTCGATATTCGCTAAGTACTTCTTCATATAGACGCACTCTTTTGGTTATACCTAAGATTGGTTTCGCAACAGATATAACCGCCGAAATGACCAAAAATACTTGCCAAAAAACACCACCCAGACCGTCACTCCACAAAGTTAAGCCAGCTATAGCAGATGTCGAGGCTGTTGCAGCGATAGTAAACTCCATTAAATTGTTAATTCGTACATACTTTTGGAGCCTGTATCCAAAGTATTTCTCATTCAACTTTGCTGTTCGTAGCAAGTCATATACTTCCCAAACGGGATGCCTCTCTCTCAAGTTACCTCCTGTAAATATAACGAGCCTGTAGATTAACTCGTTTTTTTATTTGTTTTTATTGATTAATAAACCATAGCTGAGTTCCTATTTTGGTTCAATTGATTACTGTATTTTTACGCAGAATATAGAAGTATTTGATATTGTTTTAATTGGCGTTTTGGAAGGGATTAAGAGTGCTTGAGTAGCTTAAATTTAGGTTAAAAGGGCTTCCCCTTCTTAATGTATCGTATTTTGCAGCTTTTCTATATTATGAACAAGGTAATACAGCTGCCGCACAATAAATTAAAGGCATTCACTTTCACCAGGCCCCGTAAGGTCAATTTATTCATGCCTTAAATCACTGTAATATTCCGCTTTCTATTTGAAGAAAAGTAGGCTCTATACGGTCAAGTCATTTGGCTTTCTTTAATAAACAGCTGTTGTCGAGCAATTGGTCTGTCTATTTTTACTTTCATTTTGTCTACATAGCTCAGCTTTTTGTGTGATTCATTATTTATAAACACTAAAGGCAAAAAGAAAGACCTGAGCCAAATTATTAAGGCTGTACTTAACATTTTTCTTAAGTACTTAACTATGACATCCGTGTAGGTAACAAAGGAGCATCTTCCCTAGAAAAAACCAAAGGTCAGCGCGCTCTAAAATAGCAGCGCACTATAAGTAATATTTTATATACAT
>NZ_WTKW01000078.1:0-14291 GCF_011378745.1 Pseudoalteromonas sp. Z1A6 | reverse complement strand
TTGTAACCTAGTGGGCTAAGTAAAAACCGAGCAACAAAGAGTAAATTTCCCCTAGAAAGAACCCAAAGGGCAGCGCATGTTTGGCATTTATGCTGCGTTATCGCCTACTTACGGGGAATAACCACACTACATAGGCTCTGCCTTGCCTAAATACCAAACAGCCTGCTGCAAATTTAACCTCGAAAGATAAACAGGCCCCAGTAAATTAAGCGTTTAACGATGCCATATCAATAACAAAGCGGTATCGTACGTCAGAGCGTTCCATACGCTCATATGCTGTGTTAATTTCGTCAATATTGATCATTTCGCACTCAGGTAGCACGTTATTTTCACCACAAAAGTCGAGCATTTGTTGCGTCTCTGCAATACCACCAATAAGTGAGCCTGCAATACGACGGCGACCCATTAATAATGGTACCGTGCTTAGCTCATCTACAGGGCCAACTTGGCCTACAATAACTAAAGTACCATCCACATCAAGTAGTGGTGTGTAAATAGATAAATCATGTTTTACAGGTACCGTATCTATAATGACGTCAAAGGCAGATTGCGAGTCTTTCATTTCGTCATCATTAGATGACACTAAGTAGTGCTGAGCACCCAATTTAACCGCATCATCTTTTTTAGACTCACTACGGCCAACAACAGTAACAATTGCACCCATCGCTACGGCATTTTTAACCGCCATGTGTCCTAAGCCACCGAGGCCAACAACTGCAACACGGCTGCCTTTTTTAACACCCCATTTATGAAGTGGAGAATACGTAGTAATACCTGCACATAATAGTGGTGCAACGCGCGAAAGCTCTAAATTCTCTGGAATTAAAAGTACGAACTCTTCTCGTACAACCACACTTTTAGAATAACCGCCTTGGGTCATTTCGCCGGTTTCTCTATCTTTACCTGCATAAGTGCCAACCATACCCTCTCGGCAAAATTGCTCTTCGTTGTTGTCGCACTGATCGCAACTTTTGCATGAATCAACCATGCAGCCCACGCCAACAGTATCACCTTGCTTATATTTTTTAACGTCGCTACCTACCGACATAACTTTACCAACAATTTCATGCCCGGGTACTAATGGGTAGTCACTGCCACCCCAATCATTTCGTACGGCGTGTAAATCTGAATGGCACACACCACAGTATAAAATTTCAATTTCTACATCGTTATTTCGTAAATCGCGGCGCTCAAAAGAAAATTCTGTCAGCTCAGAACCTTGGCTTTTTGCTGCATATCCTACTGTTTTCATAATAACTCCATAGTGGTTAAAAATTTAAATTTTAATAACCCTAACGCAGTTGTCGTGAATACAAACTGACGCTAAAAACAAAAAAGCCCAACAATGTTGGGCTTTAATACGCTAATAACCTAATACAGGTTAAGTCGTTTTATTTTTCAAGTAAGGTGTTTAGTTCATTAATAATTGAATGAATGCGCTCTGCATTTTTTCCTAAATCACTACGCCCTACTCGCGACTTACTACGAATATCAACAAAACGTTGGCTGCCTTCATCTTTAATACGAATTACCACATCGTCTTTAAAACCAAACCACGTTGTTGTATCGGTAGCTTCCACAATACCTGTAGCCGTATTTGCACTTACCACTGCAAAGCCAAGATTTTTAACTGCTTGTTCGCTTGCTGTCATTAAATCGGCTTTAGATTGTGCAAAGCTTAACGTTACCAGCTCAGGGTATGCTTTGCGTTGCTGTACTGCCGTTTCTTCACCCGCGTATTCTACTGGGTTAGATGCATTTGCACGTAGTGGTGCAATTGCTACAAATTTTGGTGGATTAACTAAATCAGTTGAAATGTCATGAATTGCCGGTACACCTTCAGCCTTGTTCATCATATTAAGTGGCATAGCAATAGCCACAACCGAAAATATAAGTGCAATAACACCACTGCTTAGCGTTAACGTTTTACGCATAAATAACGCTTGTACTATAAGTAGCACCAATGCAGCGCCACCAGCATAAACGCCAAATTTAAACCCCGTAAACGCAACACCTAATTCTACAATACCAAATTTATACAAAGGCCCTGGCAGTATGACGAGTAAAAAAGCGATTAAACTAACTAAGCTCACTAAAACTTTCATTTTATGATTCCTATATTGTGTGTGATTTTTATTATTAAAACAGATAAGCACTATTAACCAGTAGCTTATACTACTAACAAGTGCTTTTAGATTACTATTAGCGACTAATTACACAAAAAAGTCCAATGTTGTGTGATCAAAGTTACTCAAGTTTGGAAAAATATCAACAAGCTCAGAGCTTGGCACACCAAACCACTGAGCCAATGTGGCAAAGTACTGCTCATTAGCAACACTTGGAATTAAACGCCCGCCACCGGTATCTTGTGGGCCATCCAAATGTTGAGTTAGTAGCTCGCCATATATATTGCCGCCTTTTACTGCGCCGCCCATTACTATTTGGTTTCCTGCCCAACCATGGTCAGTGCCATCGCCATTTGAGGTCAACGTGCGACCAAAATCAGACATAGTAAACGCAGTCACTTTATCTGCCATATCAAGCTCTTTCATCGCGCTATCAAATTCACTTAACCCTTGAGCTAACGTATTTAATAAAGCAGGGTGCGTTGTTAATTGGTTATCGTGCGTATCATACCCCCCCATAGAAACAAAAAACACTTGGCGCTGAGTGCTCAATTTTGCCTGTACGCTAATTGTTTTAGCTACTGCTGCAAATTGCTCACTAAGGCTATTATCGCTAAATGGGGTAATAAGTGCAGGCGCGCTTTCTAACGCGCTGTTCATTGCTTGAGTGTTATTTATCGCACTTGTTAAGCCATTGGCATAAGCTGTACTTAACGGATGGCTCGTATTGCCTAGTAAGCGGTTCATAATAGAAGTTACGTGCTCGCTACGAGGTTGATACCCTCCAAACGCGTTAATACTACTAATGCCACTTTTGTTAAGCGCAAATGCATTGCTAGCACTTCCCGTTTGCCATAAATTAGTACCGTCGAGTGATACATTAGCTGCAAACTCATCTTGTAGCTCTAAACGTTCTAAAAGTCGTGCGCCCCACCCGCTATTAAGTGATTGTTTTTCTCGACCATACATCCATGCAGCTTGCTGATCGTTATGCGAGAACAAATGCTTAGGCAAACCTATTGTTTTATTTTTATAGTCACTCAATGTTGTGGGAGCGAGTAAAGTACCTACCCCACCTATAAATGCTAAATTTTGAGATTCAAACACATTTTGTATAGGTTCAAGTGAAGGATGAATACCGACTCCACCGGCAAACTGGCTTTTAATATTTAACTCAAGTGGGCTCTCTACCGCTAGGTTCTGCCTACTTTGCTCGTAAACACTACGTTGCTCGCCTTCAAGCGGAACTAGCATATTTAACGAATCATTCCCTCCGTATAAATACACACACACTAATGCTTTGTAATCACCTAGCTCAACTGCATTAGTCGCTCCAGTTAATGCTTGTAATTGCAGGCTCGTTAACGCGGCAGCCGATACACTGCCTTTTACACATAACGACAAAAACTCTCTTCTATTAATGCTCATTATGCGCTCCTAATACTGCACGTTAAATTCAGGTGAAATAGCAATCATATATAATAAATACGAAACCCGTTCACGGTATTGCTCTTCATTAAAATAGGCATCTAAATCAAGTAACGCTTGGCGCGTGTCACTGCTCATTGCGCCTGCAAAATATAACGTGTTGTACTGAGCTAATAGCGCGCTAACACCGTTTTTCTCTAAAAAATTCATGTCGTCTTGAACATAAATATAAATACTATTTGAATTTAAATCACTGCGCGCTTCTGCGGTACTCCATACTAAGCTTGCGTAAAGCGCGTTCATGGTGCCAATCAGTGTTGCGTCGTTTGCTATTTGTAATTCTGGTGCAACAATACCTTCACTTCGCAAAGCTGCGGTTTGATAATCAGGCCTAAAAAAGTTAAATACTGAAGCCGATTGCATGGGTCCTTGTCCGTAGCTATTTATTAAATTCCATGTTTTATAATAACCCGCTGGCGATTTAGCATCGAGATTTCGCCAAAACTGTACAGTTTTTAAAATAGGCTCTTTAATTTTACCTTGGTAATTAAGCACTGAGCCAAAATGCCGCGCTTCATCATCTAAATAAATAGCCTTTACTACCGCCGCTAAATCGCCGCGTACACCAGCGCCGTTATCAATAAATACATTAGCTACTCGCTCAACATATTGGGGGGTTGGGTTTGAGGTAATTAATCGCTGAATAAGCTGTTTGCTAATAAACGGCGCAACATTTTGATGATTAAATAAATTATCGAGCGCTATTTGCAATGACTCTTCTGCTGCATAACCTTGTGGTATAACCTCACCGTTTAGTAAGGTTTTTTGTTTACTAGAATGGTACTCGTCAAATGCTTCCATTGGCTTAATATAATCACGACTTTTACGCTTAAATGTTTCACTATCGGCAAACGTCCAACCAGTAAATACGCGTGCAAAACCCTCTATTTCTACCTGTCCGTAAGTGGCAATGGTATTACCTTGTGCATCAAGCTTGGCGCTGCCATCTAGATTTAGTTCTTCAAGGCCAATAGTAAATAACTGCATTACTTCACGTGCGTAATTTTCGTCTGGGCGAATATTAAGTGTATCGTCTGCTTTTTCGTTACCCAAATGGCTTAAATAAGTTCCCATAATAGGCGAAAGCGTGACATCTTCGAGTAAGTCACGATAATTACCAAAGGCATGCTTTAGTAATAAATCGTAATAAGTGATCATGCCCTCAGGTTGCCCTCTTAAGGCACTGTTCTCATCCGACACCACTAATATTTCACTTAACGCAAATGCAACACGTTGACGGAGTTGATCGTCACTTTGCATTACTGCTTTCCACCATGCATCTATGCGGCTTATGTATTTAAAGTCGTCATCGTCATTTAGCTTTACTAAATAATCACGGTGATAATTAATAGGTAGCGCTATTTGTTTATCAAGCCATTGCTGCTCGCTTAAACCTTGTGCGTTTTGTATTTCACTAAGCTTAGGCCCCATTGTTGCTTGGTGTAGTAACCGTGCGGCGCTAATCTCATCCATATTATTGCGCGCTATAAAGCTCAGCGTTTTTACACTGCTTGCTCCTTCATTGTCGGTTGCTGTGACCGAAAAAGCGTAATTAACAGGCTTATAACTTTGCGCATTTAGCAGTGTTACTGAGGTGGTTACTGCCTCTAAAGGCCCGCTAATTAGTTCAGGCCCTTGCGTTTGTTGCCATACAACCGATGTAATAGTGCCGTCTTTATCACTGGCTGTTGCTGTTAGCTCAATTGTTTGGCCCTTACTTAATTCACTAGGAATATCAGCGACTGACAAAATGGGGATTTTATTTCCGTTAACGGTTGGCGTATCATCTGAGCCTGAACCACCGCAAGCGCTTAGTATAAAAACCGAGCTTGCGATCAGAGCAAATTTATAATGCATGTAAAGTCGTCATCATTTGTTAATTAAAGTACGTTAGTGTGTACCGAGTTTGATGCATTTATTGAAACACAAAATTTACAATTTAACTCTTTATTTTTTGTAACCGAATCATGAACGCCCCATTAATAATGCACTAGCTGCAGGGGTAAACAGCCAGAGCTTTATTATTTATGAAAACAGAAATTCGCTATTGTTTTGAATCTTCACAAGTTGCTAACCGGTTTTTACACGAGCTGAAAGACTGGCCGGTTAACGATGTAAAAACACGACTTTTTAATGGCGGCGATAGTGTAAAAGTGACATACGAATACGACGAAAGTGGTTTTGATTACACCTTAGCCGAGCTCGACGACCTAGCAGAAAAGCATGGCGGAAAAGAAGTTTAAATTAAGTAATAACAATAACTAAAGGCAATCTAATGAAAAATAAAGTGTTAAGTTTATTTACAGTAATATATTTAGCTTTTAGCTTATTAAGCCATGCTGAACCGATTAAAACAAAACCTTTTAGTATTGGTGAAACCTTTACCTTTAAATCAACCACGCTTGAGCAGCAACGCACTATAAATGTTTACTTGCCTAATAGTTATGAGCAATCAAGCGATAAGCGTTACCCTGTTATTTACTTACTCGATGGCTCAAAAGATGAAGACTTTATTCATATTGCAGGACTCGTACAGTTTGCCTCTTTTTCGTGGATAAATCATATACCCGAAGCCATTGTTGTGGGTATAGAAAATATCGACCGCAAACACGATTTTACATCACCGAGTAATAACGCTCTCGATTTAAAAGGTTTACCAACGCATGGTGGCTCAAAAAAGTTCATTAGTTTTATAAACGACGAACTACGCCCACTGATCAATAAAACTTACCATACCAACTCAACAAACACTTTAATTGGTCAGTCGTTAGGCGGCCTATTAGCTACCGATATTTTGTTTAATCACCCTGCAATGTTTAATCATTACGTAATAATTAGCCCAAGCCTATGGTGGGCCGATAATGAATTACTAAATGGCCCTTTTGAGCCAACTACCTTTCCTCAATCGGTTTATATTGGAGTGGGTAAAGAAGGTGAGCTAATGGAAGGTTTAGCAAAGCAATTACATAAAAAAGTAGCGCCTATTCTTAGTAGTAAAAGCCAAGTACAATTTGGCTATTTTGAAAACCTAGATCACACTGAAACACTACATTTAGCGGTATACGATGCTTTTAAAAAAATGAACTATCATCCCGAATAGTTAAGTATGAATAGTTAAATATAAATAACTTCATATATAAAAACGCCAATAATGCACTGCATCATTGGCGTAAAACTATATTGTAACTAACAAAATAAAATTACTCTTCTACAGAAAACTCTACTTTTGATGAAGATGAACTCGCAAGATCCAATACTTCATAATAATTTAAACCATCTATTTTTTTGCCAATAATAAAGTAATTCATTTCGCCCATCATGGTCGGGTCGCCCATAATATCTTCTACGCCTTGCACATCAGAAAATTGAATTGAGATTAAGGCACCTAAAAAGTGCATTGAATCTTGAGGTTTTAATGTCTTTAAAACTTTATTAACTCCCATTTGAGTTGATTCAGGCGTGGAGCCATCAAACCTAAAATCACTTTTTGTACTAGTGCATGCACTAAGCATCAATATTGATAATGCGATAAGTAAATGTTTCATAAATATATCCTTATTAGTTATTCGTGGTACTTGCGGATCATCGCCACTTTGCCGTTTTCAATTTCGATTACTTCCATCATTACTGATGTATATTCTATTGGCTGCTTATTTTGCGGATGAATACCTTTTACAAAGTTTTTATAACGAATAGCAAAGCCTGTATCGTTAAACACAAATGTATTAAGCAGTGTGCTTTCAAACAACGTGTGCGCACCTAAGTAAAAGCTCATGCCTTTGCGCATTTGCTTTTTACCATCAGGAGTACGTGAGTCATCGGGTTGATACGGAATATGCTGATTACCAATATCATCAGTTAACAATGCAAGGTAAGCCTCGAGCTCTTTAGTACCTGCGTTAGGTGCTTGTGTAGCGGTCATTGTTTTATAGTACTGCTGCGCAAACGCATTTAAGTCGAGTGGCTTTTCTGCATACGCCGAAAAAGCAGTTACCAAAGCCAAACCTAACGTTAAAAGTAGCCTCATTACTTATTCCCTGTAGTTAAAAATATTGATTTATTTACAGGTACACTATATTAATGCGCTCAATAATAAAACAAGTAACTTTAAGTAATTAATACCAATTGCATTAAATTAATGTTCATTATAGCGCTAAGAAAATAGCGTAATAACAAGGCAAAAATTACGACATATAGTTGTTCTATATGAATAATTTTTAACGCAGTGAGTGCGCTATTTAATACGATAAAATGATCATGTTTTTAATAAAATTGGTATAAAATCTACATTTTGCTCTTTACTCTATTCGTTGCAACGCTGTTGGCTGGGTCGTCTGGCCAAAAATGCTTAGGGTAACGACCTTTCATTTCCTTTTGCACATCGCGGTAACTGCTAGCCCAAAAGTGGGCTAAATCTTGAGTAAGTTGCAATGAGCGTTTACCTGGCGATAGCAGCTCCATAAGCAGTGGCAGTTTACCGTTGGCAAGCATAGGCGTACTGGTCAAGCCGTAAACTTCTTGCATACGCACGCTTAGCTTTGCGGGGCCATCAAGCTGGTATTCAATTTTTATATTTGAGCCACTTGGCACCGTTAAGCGCAGTGGTAACAGTGCTTTTAAAGCTGTTTGTTGTTGCCAATCAAAACAGTTTTGTAATGCTTCAAAGTAGTTAAACTTTTTAAGCTGCGTGAGCGTTTTAATATCTTCTAAAAACACGCTTAGCCACTGCGCTGCATTTTGAATGAGTTGTTGCTCATTTGTTTTTGGGAATTTATCGGGTAATAAATTACTTGCTAAGCTCATACGTATCAGCAATTGCTGCGCATCAGGTTGCTCGTTAAATAATGCAAAACCGTGTTTAGCAAATAAGTTTAGCCACGCTTTAGCACGCTCGCTCTTATCTAGTTTTTGTTTACTAGGCTGGCTGCTGAGCGTTATAGCCCCGAGCTTTACTTCATCTTGATGAATAAAGCGCGCTGATTTTTCATCAAACTCACAACGAGTAAGTTCACTAAATAAATGCGGTAAAAATTCTTGTAACTCAAATGGGTTAAGCGCGGTGGCTGCAAATATACGCCCTCCTTTGTGCCCGCCCATGGTTGCTATAGCTAAGTAATCGTCGTTGTGCCAGTAATCGGCATTTAACTCAGCACCTGCACCATTGGCAAGTAGGTAACCATTACCGCGTTTTTTAGCGATGCGATCGGGGTACGCCAATGCCACTAGCAAACTAATATAATGCGTATTTAATTCGCTGTTTTCGTCTTTTACTTTTAAGCGGCTTTGCCAATATTTTAACTGCTGTTTAAATACCGGATGCGGACGTTGCTGTTGGCTATGCAACGCTAAACTCAACTCGTTTGCACTGTTTACTCGGCTCTCAAGTAATGCCACTAAATAAATAGCGAGCCTAAAAATACCAGGGAGTTGGTCATCAAGTATTTGTGCTTTTAGTAGCATATGCGCCAAACGAATATCAGCACCAAAACCTAACATTTTACTGCCAAGCGGTGTGAGCTTACCCTTGCTATCAATAGCTTCTAGCATGTTGAGCAGGTTACTTGCTTGCTCGCATTGTTGCTCAGTAGGCTTATCAAGTAGGGTTAGCTCATCAATACTGGCTCCCCACTGCTTTGCCTCAAGCATAAGTTGGCTTATGTCTGATGTGAGTATTTCGGGATTGTCGTGGCTATTACGTCGCTCAAAGGTTTGCTTTGAGCCAATTCGATAAACAATGCCCGGCTCTATTCGCCCTGCACGTCCTGCTCGCTGCACAGCAGAAGAGCGCGATATACTTTGTGTTGTGAGCTCTGTGACCCCTGTTTTTAAATTAAAGGTCGCTGCACGGCGCTTGCCGCTGTCAATTACAATGCGTATGCCTTCAATAGTTAAACTGGTTTCGGCTACATTGGTGGTAAGCACTACTTTGCGCATACCGTTTGGTGCAGGAGCAATAGCGGCTTGCTGATTAGCTTTATCTTGCTCGCCAAATAGCGTTGCTACAGTGCAGTTACTGGGTAAATCGCTAAGTGCTTGCTGCACCCGTAGTATTTCAAATTGCCCGGGTAAAAATACCAATGCACTGCCTGTTTGCTCATTAAGCGCTTGTTTTATTATGCTAGGAATTGCATCAAGCCAGCGGCTTTCATCTTTTATGGGTATGTAGACTTCGTCTATTGGGTAACTGCGACCGCTCGATTGAATTACAGGGCAATCAAAAAACGCAGTGTAACGCTCAGTATCTAGCGTTGCCGACATAAGCATGATGGTTAAGTCTTCACGCAGTGCACTTTGGGTCTCGAGCGCAAAGGCAAGTGAGGTATCGGCTGCAATTGAACGTTCATGAAATTCATCAAATATAAGTAAATCTATATCGCTTAATTCGGGGTCGTTTTGCAGCATGCGTGTAAGCATGCCTTCGGTTACTATTTCAAGGCGCGTATTAGCGCTGACTTTACTCTCGCCCCTAATCCGCAAACCTACACTTTGCCCAACACTCTCGTTTTGGCACTTTGCTAAGTAACTGGCAATATTGCGCGCGGCTAAACGGCGTGGCTCTAGCATTACAATGTGTTTAAAATGCCCGTCGCGCATAAGTTGTAGTGGTAACCACGTAGACTTACCAGCACCAGGCGGCGCTTGTAATAACGTAATAGGATTACTTTGTAATGTAGTAACGAGTTGTTGATATATGTCTTGAACCGGCAGCACAGCTATTTACCCTAAATTGCTTTGCAGGCATTGTAACAAAAAACCAAAGCCTAGCTGCGGTTGATATTTATTAATAATTGCTATTAGCTACCCGACACCATTCTAATTCGATCTGCAGGCACTCGTAATTGATCCATTAAGTAAATTTTAAATGAGGCTTCGTAAGGTTGCTCATCAACCGCTTTTTGCATGCATAAAAGCCATGCATCACTTTGCTCAATTCCTACATGTAAATGTTTATGCGCTTGAGGAATGTTAATACTGCCAAAATGTTCAGCGTATAATTTAGGACCACCTAACCAGCCCGACAAAAAGTAAGCGAGCTTTTTACGTGATGCTGATAAATCTTTTGAATGCATACTCCTTATATTTTCAGCCTCTTTTAAAGCGTCCATATTATCGTAAAACGCATTCACCAATTGTGTAATACCTGCTAACTCACCTGCCATTTTGTATGAGCAGTCATCCACTCCGTATTCACACGTTTTTGTATTCATAACTCACTCAGGTTAACTACTTTGTTTAATACCTGCATATTAGCTTAAAACAAAAATTTAAGAATGAGTTACATCAAAGCGGCGTAACTTATGTCAGCAATAATTACAGGCTGCTATGTATATTTTTTAATAAATAGCGCAATATTAAAAACAAAATCGCTCAACATAAAAATATAACCAACTGATAATAAAAACAATAAAACCATTATTATTCCTTGGTACAAGGCTTGCTACTTTATAACTGACAGTTAATTCACTAACCTAAAGTAAGGATAAACTTATGAACAGCGATCGTATCGAAGGTAATTGGAAAGAACTTAAAGGTAAGGCTCAACAAAAATGGGGCGATCTTACCAACGACGATTTAGATAAAATTGAAGGTAGCCGTACAGAGCTAGTTGGTAAAATTCAGCAGCAATACGGTAAATCTAAAGAAGAAGCAGAGCGTGAAGTTGATGAGTTTGAAAAAGGTCGTTAAACCGCGTTAACCGCTTTTAAAAAAACCGCCATTTGGCGGTTTTTTTGTTTAAGCTGTAGGTTATTTAGCTACGCTTTTAATTGGTTACCAATCGGTAACTGCCTAATGCGCTTTCCGCATGCTGCAAAAATAGCATTACATAATGCTGGCGCATAAACTGGTGTAGATGGCTCACCTACCCCTGCTGGTGGTGCATCGCTTTGTACAATTTCAACGTCAATCTCAAGCGGTGAGTCGCTCATACGCGGTACGCGATAATCATGAAAGTTACTTTGCTGCACGCGGCCTTTATCAAAGGTAATACCGTCACTAATTGCAGTGGTAATACCGTAAATAGAGCCACCTTGGGTTTGATTTTTAACGGTGTCGGTATTTACAACCGTGCCCGCATCAATGGCAACCCACGATTTAATTACTTTTAAATCGCCAGTATCCGACACTTCTACTTCAACTACTGTCGCTACGTAAGTTAAAAAGCTTCTATGCGCTGCTATACCTAAACCTCGCCCTTTAGGTAGTTCTCGACCCCATTTACTCATGTCAGCTACTTTTTCAATAACATGGCGCAGTCTGCCAATATCTAAAGGATAAACCGCTTTATCGCCGCCATAATTATCGTATGTGGCATTTTGCTCAGTTACATCAAGGATTCGGCTTGGACCTATCGTTTCTAATAAATAGTCTTTTTGGTCGCGACCGGCTTTGTGCGCTGCTTCGCCAATAAATGACTGAATAGCAAAGGCATGAAAAATATTTGATACAGAACGCATCCAACCAATTCGTGCTTTGGCTTGCGCATCACCGTTTTCTAACTTCATGTTAGGTGTGTTAATTGGGTTGTCGGTAAACCCTAAGCGCAGTTCAAAGCTCCCTGGCGTAGTCGCCCCTTCTGAAAAGGTAGAGGTGATCGGTGAAAACGCGGTACGGTGTAAATACGATTCTATAGCGCCATTTTTATCTAGCGATGCTTCAATGTGCTGAGCCGAAACTGCATGGTAAAAACCATGTTGTATGTCGTCTTCACGCGTCCATTGCACACGAATAGGCTTGCCTACTTTCATTGAAAGGTAAGCTGCTTCTGCTGAAAAATCAGGTTTTGACTTACGCCCAAAGCCGCCTCCTAACATGGTAACGTGAACATTAATTTTGCTCTCATCCATGCCAAGCATTGCAGCCACTGTTTTCATATCGGCTTGTGGGTTTTGCGTAGCAGCCCATATATCAACACTGTCTTTGTTGTACATCGCTGTGGCACAAGGCGGCTCCATTGGTGCTTGAGCAAGGTGCGGCGCGTAGTAATCGGCTACGAGTTTATTGCTCGATTTAGCCAATACGCCCATGGCATCGCCTTTATCACGTATGTTTGCCTGTGGAGTTTGTACTGTTTGTAATAATGACTTTTTAAATTCTTCTGAATTGTAATCGCCATTTTTGCCATCATCCCACACGACTTTTAATGCTTTACGCCCTTGCCATGCAGCCCATGTGTTTTTAGCTATAATCGCAATGCCGCCTTTTGGCTGAAACTGCGGTGCGCCTTTTGGTACAGGCATTTCAATTACATCTATAACGCCATTTATCGCTTTTGTAGCACTGGCATCAAACGACTTAACAACACCGCCTACTACCGGCGGGCGTTCAATTATAGCCACCAGCGCTTGTGGCTCGCGTACATCGGCTGCAAATATAGCTTTGCCTGTTACTAAATCTGCTAAATCTATGTGCGCCATGCCGGTATTAATATAACGCCATTCTTTGCGTGTTTTAAGTGTTAGTTTGTCAGCTTCTGGTGGCGTTATTGTAAGTGCTAAGTCGATTAAATCTTTATAAGTAAGCGATTTACCTGAGCTGTGTGTAACAACGTGTTGATTAGCAGTACAGGTTTGTGGATCAACTTTCCAATACTTAGCGGCAGCGTGCTGCATCATGTAACGCACACTTGCGCCCATTTCACGCAGGCGCTGCATATTGTAGCGAATACTGCGCGAGCCATCGGTATTTTGATCGCCGTATTTAGGGTCACCCTTACCCTGAATAACAATAACCTTATCCCACGCAGCTTCCATTTCATCGGCAACAATTTGTGCAATCGCGGTGCGAATTTGCTGACCCATTTCAGAGCGATGGCAGGTTATTTCAACCATGCCATCAGGGCGCAGTGCTATAAATAAGTTTGCGCGCTTTGCTTGCTCAGATGGCTGCTCTAAAACGCCAGCAAATGCCCTTGGCGCACTGCCAACAAAATAAGTACCGAGTACCAACGCACCTAGGGCACTCGTTTTTAAAAACTTACGGCGGGTTAAATCAAAGTATGTATTATTTGCTTCGCTCATACTTCTTCCCCTTGCTCATTTGGGTCAAAATACTGCACGCCCGCAATAGTTTTAGCAGCCGATTTAATCGCTTTATGAATACGCGGATAAGTGCCACAACGGCAAATATTGCCTGACATATTACTTACTATTTCATCGTCGGTTGGGTTTGGATTTGCAGCTAATAAGCTTGCAGCTTGCATCATTTGGCCGCACTGGCAAAAACCACACTGCGGTACTTTATGCTCAACCCATGCTTGCTGCACTGGATGGTCGCCCTGCTCACTTAGCCCTTCAATTGTTGTAATTGAACGCCCTGCTGCTGCCGCTACCGGTAATACACACGAGCGTTGAGCTACTCCATCAATATGCACTGTACATGCACCGCACTGAGCCATACCACAGCCAAACTTAGGCCCGGTTAAATTCAATTCGTCTCGGAGATACCATAATACTGGCGTTGACGGATCGCCAGAAAACTCATGTTTATTACCATTAATGGTAAGCGTGATCATACTAAACTCCTTGGCAAAGCGCTTTTAAAGGACGGTTCCTTGTTGCGCGAGAACTATTTTAATTACTTACTACTTTTTAGCCTACCACTTAGATCTATTTTATTGAAATTTTTATCGGTAAGTGCCTTTTAATCTTTGGTAATTCGCTAAACGTAAAAACCGCC
>NZ_WTKW01000077.1:0-14342 GCF_011378745.1 Pseudoalteromonas sp. Z1A6 | reverse complement strand
TGAGTGGCTTTTTTAATGCTTTTTTAATGCTTTTTTAATGCTTTTTAAATGTATAAACTTAATCTATAACCATTTTTTATTTTTAAAATACACACCAATACCGCCAGTAAGTACAATCAAAAATATAACAAACGCACTAAACGCATAGGGGCTCTCGGTACCCGGAATACCTCCTACGTTTACGCCTAACAGGCCGGTTAAAAAGCCTAAAGGTAAAAACAATGCAGCTACAACCGACATTACATACATACGCTGATTTAATTGCTCAGACACTTGGTTAGTGATTGTTTGCTGAATGATTTGCGCACGTTCAATAGAGCTATCAAGCTCCTCTAAATAACGAATAAGTAAGTTTGTTGTTTCGTTTAATTTTGCTTTATCGTCATCTAACAGCCACGGGTAGTGATTATTTACCATTGAGCTAAGGGCTTCTTTTTGCGGTTTTAAATAACGCTTTAAGGCAATTGTTTGACGGCGCAACTGTGATAAACCTTGGTTATCAAACTTTTTACTTGGTTCATCTATTTCTTCTTCAAACTCGTCGAGTGTTTCATCTAGTGAGTCAATAACGCTTTGCATGCGAGAAGTTAGTTTTTGTGTAATAGAGCATACTAGCTCAGAAATATTGCATGGGCCTTTATTTTCATTTAAACAAGCGATCGTATCTTGCACCGATAATAAACGACGTTTGCGGGTAGTAATAAGAATGTCTTCGCTAATAAATAAACGAATTGAAACCATGTCTTCAGGGCTTTGTGCTGGATTTAAATTTACACCACGTAAAAATAACATATGTCCGTTAGTCGTTGATGTAATACGCGGGCGTGTTTCATCAGCAATTAAGGACTCTAATTCGTAGTCGTTTAAATGAGGTTGTGCCTTGAGCCATTCAACAGCCTCGCTTTGGCTATAGTCCATGTGCACCCAAAGTTTTCCGTGGCTTGGTTGCCAGCTATTTAGCTCATTAGTGCTTTCAATAGGGCGAGCGCCGCCTTGTCCATCAAGTACAAGTGCATGTAGTAAACCATTAATCATAATTATTTCTCATAATAGTGTATTTTTAATACCGTTAACTATAGTGTATCTACTTAAGTATTTTAAACTTACCTTTATTTTTAATAAGTTAAGCTTAAATAGCAAAATATATGCAGAGCCTTTGGGCTGAGTAAAGTGGCATAAAGTACTATTCAGCAAGGCGTGCATTGTGTGACCAGTTGTTTAAAAAGATCAATTTAATTTACTAATCGACTAGATAAATTTATTTCGTTGGTGTTTTTTTACCTGTAGCGTATAAGTCACTTTTTTATTAAGGGCACATTTATGACAGCAAAGATCACAGTTGGTTGGCGTGAGTGGTTAAGTTTACCTGGGCTTGGTATTAACGAGATAAAAGCAAAAATTGATACTGGCGCTCGCACTTCATGTATTCATGCAATTAACATTGAAGAATACGAAGTTGACTCAGAAAAATGGGTTAAATTTACGGCCCAGCCACTGCAAGATGATGAACAAACGCAAGTCACTTGCAATGCAAAAGTTAAAAAAATGAAGTACGTAACCAGCTCAAGTGGGCAAAAAGAGTTACGTTACTTTATAGAAACTACATTGCATGCAGGCGAGCATAGCTGGCCTATCGAGCTTACTTTAACAAGCCGTGCAACAATGAAGTTTAGAATGTTATTAGGGCGTACAGCCATGGAAAATCGTATAGTCGTTGACCCGGCTTTATCTCAACTATTAGGTCGTAAGGTTTAACTATGAAAATCGGTATTTTATCTCGCAACAGAAAATTATATTCAACGCGTCGCTTAATTGAGGCGGCAGAGGCACGCGGTCACGAAGTTAAAGTGATTGATGCATTGCGCTGTTATATGAATATAAACTCTGAGCAACCAGAAATTCACTATCGCGGTGAAAACTTAAAAGAATTTGACGCAATCGTCCCGCGTATTGGTGCATCGGTTACATTTTATGGCTGTTCGGTACTTCGTCAGTTTGAAATGATGGGTGTTTACCCTGTAAATGAATCAGTCGCTATTTCTCGTTCGCGCGATAAATTACGCTCACTTCAGTTACTTTCGCGCAAAGGCGTTGGTATGCCAGTAACAGGTTTTGCTAGCAAACCAGATGATGTAAAAGACTTACTAGAAATGGTAGGCGGTGCACCTGTTGTAATTAAATTACTTGAAGGCACACAAGGCATTGGTGTTGTACTTGCTGAAACACGCAAAGCGGCAGAAAGCGTTATTGAAGCATTTATGGGCTTAAAAGCTAATATTATGGTTCAGGAATACATTAAAGAAGCGGGTGGTGCCGATATACGTTGTTTCGTATTAGGCGATAAAGTAATAGCAGCAATGAAGCGCCAAGCACAAGAAGGTGAGTTCCGCTCTAATCTTCACCGTGGCGGTAGTGCTACATTAGTTCGTATTACTCCAGAAGAACGTAAAACGGCAGTAGCGGCGGCTAAATCAATGGGCTTGAACGTAGCGGGAGTTGATTTACTTCGCTCATCTCGTGGACCACTTGTGATGGAAGTAAACTCATCACCAGGTTTAGAGGGCATTGAAATAGCAACAGGTAAAGACATTGCAGGCATGGTGATTGATTTCATCGAAAAAAATGCTTCAAGTAAAGGAACAGCAACACGTGGCAAAGGTTAAAATTAACCGTCCTTTTTCCTTATTAGGAGAGAGTGTAGGCGTAGGCGAGCGTAAAACACTTGCCTTAGAGGCAGCTAAACTTTATACCCATTCACCACTTAATATTCCTATTGAAGTGGTTAACGGTGTAATGGAAGGTCCTGTGCTTATGGTGTGTGCGGCTATTCATGGTGATGAGCTAAATGGCGTAGAAGTTGTGCGTCAATTAATTGCTAAAATAGACCCAAGCCAACTGCGCGGTACAATAATCGCTGTGCCTATTGTGAATGTGTTTGGCTTTATTCATAAATCGCGTTACTTACCAGACAGACGCGATATGAATCGTAGCTTCCCAGGTTCTGAGCGTGGCTCACTTGCTGGGCGTATGGCTTATATGTTTTTTAATCAAGTGGCAATACATTGTACCCACATTATTGATTTACATACTGGCGCTATTCATCGAACTAACTTACCGCAAATTCGCGCTAACTTAGCTGATGAAGCAACCGCGGAAATGGCTAAAGCATTCGGCACGCCAGCAGTTATAAATGCATCATTGCGTAATGGCTCATTACGAAGTGAAGCTGCAAACCTAGGTATCCCGGTTATAACCTATGAAGCTGGTGAAGCACTGCGTTTTGATCCAATCGCAATTGCGGCCGGTGTACAGGGTGTTGATTATGTTATGCGTCATTTAAAAATGATCCGTGGCAAGCGTCCTAAAAAGTTACCAGATCCTATTATTGCAGGTTCAACTAGTTGGATACGTGCCGAAGTTGATGGCATTGTGCGTGCACAAGTATCACTAGGGGAGCATGTAACTAAAGGGCAAGTACTTGCTTATATTAGTAGCCCACTAGGTGACTCTGAGCTTGAGCTTTTAGCGCCTAAAGGCGGTATTGTTATTGGTCAGCAAACTATGCCATTGGTAAATGAAGGTGATGCGGTATTCCACCTTGCTTACTTTGCAAATGACAATAGTTTAGTAGAGCAGCAACTAGAGAACTTTATTGATGAGATAAACGATTTAGATGACGAGCTTAAAACAGCTGAACTAAATAACTAATAGCTAGGGCGTGTTGAACTTTTCGGATTGAAATTTGTTCAATCTAGGGGCGATTAAATCGCGGCGCGAGGTTTGTAACCTAGTGGGCTAAGTAAAAACCGAGTAACAAAGAGTTTATCGCCCCTAGGCAGAACCCGAAGGGCAGCGCATGTTTGGCATTTATGCTGCGTTATCGCCTATTTATGGGGAGTAACCACACTTCATAGGCTCTGTCTTACCTAAAAACCAAACATACTGCTGCAAATTCAACCATCAAAGATCAACACGCCCTAGTCTTAATTGTGGTTAGTTAAGCATTAAAAAAGCCGCAGAAGGTAATTATCTTCTGCGGCTTTTTTGTGACTATTACTTTTTTAACTATGTTTTTTAGGGCCAATAATACGTTTTATAACGGGAGCTTTTGTTGGCTTTGGTTCTTTATTTAAAACCATTACAGGGCGTGTCACAAATAAATTATTAGGGTAAATTACACGGTGCCCATCAATATGCTCAAGTACTACATTCATTAAGCCCATTTCAACAATGCGCCCTTCAATATGATTCGCACCATCAATAATTCGTACCCAATAGCCAACACGGCAATCGTTTTGAATAAACATTAGTAAAAATGCGGTGAGGTTACTCAATAATGACCAAGCGGCAAAAAGTGCTACCCCTAACATGGCAAATAAAGAAGAGCCTAAAACCAATAAACCACGCAGCTCTATACCCCAAAATACTAAAACCAAACACAGCACGACAAAGGCGAGTATAATTTTTAGTAAGAGCTCTGCACGATATTTTCGGTGTAAATCAACTTTCCCTTTAATTGCTTTTTCGAGTAATTTTTTGGTTATTTTTAATAGCAGAGGGAAAACCAAAATAGCGATTATAGTTACAATTAACTTATATTGTGATGCAAACAATTCTAAAACTTCTATTATTTCCACATTAGACCCTGAACTTTTATACCAATTTAATTTAATGCAATTGGTATTAGTTTAACGCGTTTGTATTATTTAAAAAGTATTTTTAACGCTCACTAGCCACTGGACTGAGTCTACGTCATCGTAGCTATCAACTGGGGCTGCAATATCAATGTGGATCATGGTTCCTGAATTTGCACGACTCGGTGCTAAACGAAGACCCACGCCTATATTTTTTAATACATGTGCGTTTTCACCATTATCTTTATCGTTAAACCATGCTCTGCCCACATCTACAAAAGCTGCGCCACCCACTTTAAATAGTTGTAGTAAATCGTACTCCCAGTAATAGCGCTTTTCTAGATTAACTAAAAAGCTGCGGTCGCCATGTTGATAATCCATAGGGTAACCACGCAGGCCTGTTTCGCCGCCTAAAGTAAGCTGTTGATCAGCAGTAAGGTTTTTGGCGTATTGCACCCGGGCTTTAACATACCAAGATTGGTCTTCACTGGTATTTAAATAATATTGTACTTGGCTAGTGGCCATAAAGTTTTCGAGTTTTTTCTGTTCTTTATTCCAATAGCCATCAATATCAGCACTAAAACGCCATAAGGTATTATCGTTAGTAAAGTGGGCTTTTTTAAAGTTAAAAGAATACACCGCGCGGCTGTCGTCATTACTTAATGATTCGTCTGAATAGCCAATTAAGCTTTTAATATTCCAACCTAAGTTTAAATCCTCAGTGCGAGATATACTGTCAAAATTGCGTACTTTTATGTAGTTATCTTCAAACCAATGGCCGCTTATAAAGGGATAACTTAAACTTCTGTCATCGGCAAGTGGTGCAAATGTAGTGTCTATAGCTTCAAAGGTATGCTGCTCGTCGGTATAACCTAAGGTTAAGCGTTGGGTCCAATTATTATTAAGCGCTTTAGAGTGTCCGATAAATGCACGGTTTAAATCGGTAGTTTGATCAAATTCACTAAACTCTTCGCCGCGTTTATATAGCGACTCTTCGCGCTGCTCAGAATAGCTTAAAATACCGTAACTAAAAGGGGTGTCTATCGCGTAAAATGGATAGGTTAGCTCAAGCAAATGGCGCTTACCGTCGCTGTTATCCGCGTATTCTAATCGACCGCGGTAGCGAGTAGATAAAATATTAGGATCGTCGTAAACAAATAAATAACCGCTACGATCGCTGTCGGTCGTGCGTGACAACGAAAGGCGCTTTCCCCAACCAAGTAAGTTTGACTCTCTAAAACCTATACTCGATTTATTTTCTCCGCCGCTACGGCTAAAGTTTACCTCTGGTAAAAGTGTCCACAAATCACGGGTAACCACTTCTACATTAACGTCACCGTCGCAGTTTTCGATTGCACTAATTTGTGCATCATATAAGTAACTTTCTTTACGAAGTAAGCGCTCAGACTCGGCAAGCTTTTTAGCATCGTACTTGTCACCAGGGGAGAATAATAAAAGGTTATTAATGACATCGGGCTCTGTTTGAATATGAGCGCGGTTAGCAAATCGGAATAGGGCATTATTTTCCTCTTCAAGCTCAGTATTAAATACATTAAGTTGCTTGAGCTTTATTGAGGCTATTTTAGCGTTACTATTACTGTGCGTGAGGGTTGTTTTGTCTTGAACTTCTCGGCGTAAGTTTTTATTTGTGCTTAAATCTGTCTGTTCTACAAGGCAGTTATCAGTTTTCGTTGAAGATTGTTGTGCGAATGCATTAGGCACATAAAAGCTTAAAACCGTTAAGCTAATACAACATTGTGCTATCCATTTCTTGTTCACCATTAAACCTCTTTACTGCTACGTAGCAAATGACTATCGTAATATCAGCTTACATCATTGTTATTATAATGTAAGTAAAAGGTATGTATTTTGAAACTAATTAATTGTTACTCATATTCACTTATGTTAATAACCAACCTGGTTTAGAACCGCCTGTGGGCGGGGTATTAAAAGCTAACTTAAATAAAATGCTAAAGCGGCTAATAAGTGCTCAGCTTCATGGCCTTCGGCATTAATCCAAATACTTTGGCTGTAATGCTCATAGTTTAAATTAAAGGTCTGCTGATTATAGGTAAAGCGGACTTGATGGCGATCGGCGCCTGCAGAATACTCATTGAGTGTTACATCGTCCGAGTGTAAAAAGAGTGTGCTCCACAGTTCAAAGTCCTCATCGTGTGGAGGCTCGACTGGCGTAATTAAAATGTATTTATGGGCGTGGTCATATTCTATTTGGGTCATAACATTCTTAATTTGTAGCTAGGTAATTGCGAATTGCAGTTAAAAATTCGCCGCCGTATTTATTTAACTTAGTAAAACCCACACCCGACACTTTTAAAAATTCGCTGTCGTTTGTTGGCATAAGCTGCGCCATTTCTGCTAGCGTTTTATCATTAAATACCACATAAGGTGGTACATCATCGGCATCAGCAAGTTCTTTACGTAGTGCGCGCAGGCGAGCAAACAGTTTTTTGTCGTAATTAAATTGCGCTAACTTATCTTGATAAACGTGTTTGGCTTGCAGGCGTGGCTCGGCTAATTGCAGTGCGTACTCACCTTTTAAAATTGCACGCGCGGCTTCGGTTAACCTAAGTGACGCACCTTGCGTTATATCTTGGCTAAGTAAGCCTTGATGAATAAGCTGGCGTAAAATACTAAGCCAAAATTCACTGCTTTTATCTTTACCTATGCCGTAAGTGCTTAGCTCATGATGATTGTTATCGCGTATGCGGCTAGTATTTGCACCACGTAGTAATTCAACAATGTACCCAAGACCAAAGCGCTGGTCAGCTCTATACACACAAGAAAGCGCTTGTTGGGCAACCAATGTACCATCAAAGCTTTTTGGCGGATTTAAGCAAATATCGCAGTTGCCGCAGGGTTCGCGTTGATATTCACTAAAGTAGTTAAGCAAAATTTGGCGGCGACACGTTTGTGCTTCGGCAAAGCTTGCCATTGCGTTAAAGCGTTGTTCTTCTACACGGCGGCGTTGCTCGTCGTCTATGTCTTCAAAAAAGCGTCTTACACGGCCAATATCAGCTGGGTCAAAATACATTATGGCTTCTGCGGCAAGTCCATCTCGCCCAGCACGCCCCGTTTCTTGATAGTACGACTCGATACTTTTTGGAATATCGTAATGCAGTACAAAACGTACATTGGGTTTATTAATCCCCATACCAAAAGCAACGGTTGCGACCACTATTTGTATATCGTCACGGGCAAAACCAGTTTGTACAAATTGTCGTTGCTCGTTACTCATACCTGCATGGTAAGCGGCAGCGTTTAGCCCTGCATCTGCAATTTTTTCAGCAATATCGTCTACGCGTTTACGGCTGGTGCAATAAATAATACCGCTTTGGCTTTTTTGCTCTTTTAAGTAGCGAAGCAGTTGCACCATAGGTTTAAATTTTTCTTCTATGGTGTAGCGAATATTGGGGCGATCAAAGCTGCCAGTATGAATATAAGGCTGTTGTAGTTTTAGTTGCTCAACTATATCAAAACGGGTGGCTTTATCGGCAGTTGCAGTGAGCGCCATCATGGGTACATGTGCAAAACGTTGCTTTAATTCGTTTAAGCGAAAGTAATGAGGCCTAAAATCGTGACCCCAATGCGACACACAATGCGCTTCGTCAATGGCAAATAAGCTTACATTTAAATGCGATAAACGCTCTAAAAATTCGCGTTGTAATACTTTTTCAGGTGCCACATATAAAAGCTTAATTTGCCCCTGATGAAGCTGTTGATACACCAATTGCTGCTCTTCTCGCGCTAAGCTGTTATTTACGTAAGCGGCTTTAACCCCAAGTGCTTGAAGTTGACTTACCTGATCTTGCATTAGCGATATGAGCGGAGATATAACAATAGTGACGCCTTCAAGCACTAAAGCGGGTATTTGATAGCAAACCGATTTTCCGCCGCCAGTAGGGAGCAATACAAGCGAGTCTTGGCCGTTAATAGCAGCATCAATAACTGTTTTTTGGCCGTCGCGAAATTCACTGTAGCCAAACACTTGTTTGAGGACAGTTTCGGGTTTACGCACAAGGGTGCTAGAAGGTGGTGTTGATGTATTCATTGGCGGGTATTTTAGTGGTTTTTTAGTGAGATGTCTTTAGCTGAGTTACTTATACCAATCCGCAATACTACTTAATCAATTTGAGGGATCAAATCTGACGCTCGCTGCGTTAAAAATTTCTGATATAGAACAACTAAATAACGAGTTTTTTGCCTTGTTATAGACACTATTTTCTTACCTTCAGATAGATCACTTAATTAAGCTAATTGGTATTAACCTCAACTCTATTGTAAGTAAATTAAACTCTGGTAGTGTTGAAACCGCTTATTAAGATAGATCTGCTTCCTTAAAGTTAGGTTGCTAAGTAAATGATTTAACTAGAACCTCGTAGTTTTGCTTAAGTTATGCTTTACTCATCGTACCAGTTTAAGCATGGAGAATAATAATGAATAAAGAAATGTTAATTGAACAAGTGGGTGCATTATTTGTAAATGGCATGCCGTTTAACCAGTTTTTACAAATATCGGTTGAGTCGTTGAGCCCTGAACAGGCCAAAATTACGTTTCCGTGGCAGGATGTACTCATTGGTAACCCTGCGCAAAAAATACTGCACGGTGGTGTTATTTCAGCCGTACTTGATAATGTAGGCGGTATGCTCGCGGCAGCAAGCGTGATTGATAAGCTCACCGATTTAGATATAGGAAGTGTGCAAACAAAATTAGCCACGCTTGGGACTATCGACTTGCGCACTGATTATTTGCGCCCTGGTAAAGGAGAGAGCTTTACAGCGAGTGCCACACTTATTCGCTCAGGTAATAAAGTGTGTGTTTGTCGAATGGAATTACATAATGAACAGTCTGTTCAAATTGCTTTTGGGACAGGCACGTATTTAGTTGGATAAAACGTGTATGGGAAGTAAACTAGCGGCCTTTTAAATCACTAAGTGTTTATTATGTCGATTGATACTGAGCAGCGTAAAGGTGCTATTTTTGCTTGTCTTGCTTTTTTTATGTGGGGCCTTGCGCCAATATATTTTAAGTTGATTCAGCATGTTTCTGCCTTTGAAATTTTAATGCATCGGGTTGTTTGGTCGGTTGTATTTTTAGTACTAGTAGTAAGTGTTTTAAAGTATTGGGATAAAGTTAAACGCATTATTGTTCAGCCTAAGCTTTTGCTTATGCTTGTTATTACCTCAACATTACTAGGGTTTAACTGGGGTTTATTTATATGGGCTATAAATAATAACCATATGCTTGATGCGAGTTTGGGCTATTACATAAACCCTCTTTTAAATGTATTACTGGGTATGCTCTTTTTAGGTGAACGCCTGCGTAAGTTTCAAGGTGTAGCAGTGGCACTGGCCTTTACCGGTGTTGTGCTGCAGCTAATTAGTTTTGGCTCGTTTCCGGTAGTGGCATTTTCATTAGCTATATCATTTGCACTTTATGGGTTGTTACGTAAAAAACTACCCGTTGAAGCCTTGCCTGGCATTTTACTCGAAGCACTTATATTACTGCCTGTTGCACTCATTTATTGGTGGTTAATGGTGCCTACAACAACATCAAGCCTGCCAGCTAACGATTGGCATACTAATGCATTACTGATTAGTGCAGGTATTGTAACTACATTACCATTGCTGTGTTTTACCGGCGCCGCTAAGCGTTTGCAATACACTACATTAGGCTTTTTTCAGTATATTGGGCCAAGCCTAATGTTTATATTGGCAGTGGTGTTTTACGGTGAAGTGTTTGACGCTGAGAGATTAGTAACGTTTGCATGTATTTGGAGTGCGCTAGCTATTTTTAGTTGGGATTCTTACAATCAATCACGCAAACGTAAAAAAGCGGCTATTACAGCCGCTGAAGTATAATTAACCTAATAGAGCTGTTAGCTAACTACTTTATTACGACCAGATTCTTTAGCGTCGTAAAGCTTTAAATCGGCCTGTTTTAATAATTCATCAATTTGATAAACAGGTCCATCTGCAAAACCAATAGATATAGTAAATTTGATTTTTTCTTTACTAAACTCTTGGCTATTCGCCTCTATAAAGTACCTAAAACCTTCAAGTCTTTTTAGCGCTTCTTGTTTATCCGCATTTGCAAAGTAAACGGCAAACTCTTCGCCACCTAAGCGGGCCACTAAATACTTTTTAAAATATTTGCTAAAGCAAATGGAGAGCCCTTTTAATACTTCGTCGCCTACATCATGCCCGTGAGTGTCATTAATTATTTTAAAATGGTCAATATCAAGCATGGCTAGCGCTCCTGAACCTTGCTTATTTTTAATCTTTTTGAGTGATTTGTTTGTTTCTTCAAAAAAGTAACGACGATTAGGTAGATTAGTTAGGTAATCGGTGTTGGCTTGGCGTTTAATTGTGGCTATTTGTTCTAGCATATCGACGTTTTGGCTAAGCCTGCAGTAAAACTCTTCACTATTAAAAGGTTTATGTAAATAATCGTTTGCGCCATTTTTTAAAAATAAACTAGAAAGCCCTACAGAGTCAGAGCCCGAAATACCAATAATGGCTTTTTCGTCATTGCTATATAAGCGGCGAATTTCGCTACATAACTCATCACCATTCATGTTTGGCATTTCGTTATCAGTAATGATGACTGAAATGTCGGGTGAACTTTCGAGCATTTTTAATGCTTCTTGTCCGTCTTGTGCTTCAATAATTTGATATTTGTGACGAACTAACAAGCTGCAAATGTATCGTCGAGTCGATTTAGAATCATCAACAACGAGTACTTTTACATTTTCATTGCGAGGTAAGCGGTGTAATTGTTTTTCTAGGTATTGGTAAGCTTGTTTGTTTTCTTTAATGATGTAATCGATGATTGGGTATTTTTCGACGGTGTCGCGGGTTTTTTTATCAATATTACCCGTCATTACAATAGTTGGGATATCAGCATTAACAGTGCAGGGTACTGCTTCACCTGATGGGGCATCAGGTAATATAAAGTCAACTACAGCGCAAAAGTAGCTATTTTTACTTATAAGCTCTTTTGTTTGTGCTAATGACTCTGCTATATCAACTTCATAGCCTGCTTTAAGCGCGATGTGCTTTTGCACTCGCGCCATTGCAGGTGTATCTTCAACTATTAGTATTTTTCGCGTCACGGAACAACCCTGTTTATATTTTGCAAAAATATTTGCTTATACAAGTTGTAACTGTTAAAACGCAAAAAAGCAAATAACTTAAGTACTTACAGATTATCCGCTTCTGAATAATACTCTTGGCTAATCGGTGCCGGTCCTGACATTTTTGAGCGGCCAAATAAAGTATGAAACTTAGTTTTACAGGTCGTTAGCTTTAAGTATTTTACCCAAGCACGTTCGATTGGGTTAGTAGGTTCTTGTGAGCCAGTGACTACTGCTACAAACTGTTCTTGATGTTCGTTTTGCGGCTCAATTGTTTTACTGTATAAGCCTCTTAAAACAACACCGTGTTGTTCTAATATACTGGCTTCTAATAAGGTGAAGTTTCCGCTGCGGCTAAAACCACGTGGAAAATTCTGATCATCATAAAATTGACGTTGGCTAACAAATGCTTGGCGTAGTAATGAAATGTTATTGCTCATAGCTTTATCCTCATACCCTATTAATTAGCTGGAGTATGATGCAAGTTTGGCAATTTATTAAACAAATTATTTTTATCGTGAGGATAAAAAATTGGATATCGATTTATTAAAAACATTCGTTGAGGTAGTGCGTACGCGTCACTTTGGTAAAGCGGCCGAAAACCTTTATATTACGCAGTCTGCAGTGAGCTTTAGAATTCGCCAATTAGAGCAAGGGCTTGGTGTTAATTTGTTTATTCGCCAGCGTAATAATATTCAACTTACAGCACCTGGCGAGCGCTTATTACCGCACGCACAAATGATTATTACGGGCATGCAGCGGGCCAAAGTCGATGTTGCACTTGCCGACAATATGCATAAGCAAATTAGCTTAGCAGGAACGCCTAATATTTGGGATGCTTTTTTACAGTTTGGTATAACAAATATTGTATCGGCGATGCCGGGCGTGTCGTTAGTTGCAGAAGTTAAAGCACAACAAGAGAGCACTCGACTTTTATTAGAGCGTACTCTCGATTTGGCAATATTATTTGATCCACCAAAAGTAGATGAACTCGTAGTAGAGCGTATTTGTGAGTTGCCAATCATTCCAGTAAGCGGATACGACACCGCAACGAACGAAAACTTTTTTGATAATCAATATGTGTATGTGGATTGGGGAACTACTTTTTCTCTTTGGCATGCGCGTCAGTTTACAGGAAAAACGCCACCTTACTTTAGAACCAGCACGGGACGTATTGCACTTGATTTAATACTGCAATGTGGTGGTAGTGCATTTATACCTCAAGTATTGGTTGAAGGGCATTTAGAAAAAGGTGAGTTGTTTCATGTTAAAGGGGTAGAAAACACCTCAAGAGACGTATTTATTGCGTATCACAGAGACAACGAGCAAAAAGAGCTAATAGAAACCTTAGTTAATTTACTTTCGCAAATGACGCCAAGCTTGTCATTAAAGCAAGGTAAGTAAGTACGACCATCTACTAGGCTTTCATGTTATTTTGATTTCATATTTAATGCATTTTTATTAACAAAAAAAGACAGTAATATTTCTATTGTAATATTACTGTCATTTAGGAATGACAAAATGCAGCAGTTTTGAAAATTAGTCTTTTGTGATTATCCAAGGAAATAACATGAAATTTGTAAAATCGAGCTTATGCTTAGCACTATTAAGTGGTTTATCTTTTAATGCACTTGCCGACGTAGACATTTACGGTAAAGCGAATGTAACAGTGCAATCATCTGATGATGGCGAAGGGTCTTTTACCGAGATAAAAAGTAATGCATCTCGTCTTGGTGTTAAAGGTTCTGAAAAAATAAATGATAGTTTAGAAGCGGTATATAAGTTTGAGTTTCAAGTTGATGTGTCTGATGCTGATTCAAAAGGCGATAACGACGACAATATTTCTGCGCGTAACCAATACGTTGGTTTAAAAGGTGCGTTTGGTCAGGTTGTAATTGGTCGTAACGATACTGCGCTTAAGCAATCTCAAGGTAAGTTAGATTTATTTAACGACCTTGAAGGCGATATTAAAAATGTATTTAAAGGTGAAAACCGCTTAGGAAACACAGTTAGCTACTCATCAAACTCATACGAAGGCTTTAAAGTACTTGCTACTTTTGTAGCTGAAGACGATGTAGACGCTGATAACGGTTATTCAATGGCGGTGACATACGGTGACGTGGCTCTTAAAAAGAGCGCGGTATACGCCTCTATTGCAGCCGATAGTGAAGTAAATGGCTACGACGTAGTGCGTGCATCAATCCAAGGTAAAATCGAAAACTTTAAATTGGGTGCAATGTACCAAACACAAGAAGCAGTAGATGGCAGCGCAGAAGCGGATGGTTACTTGCTAAATGCTGCTTACAGCATGGGTAGCAACACATTTAAAGTGCAATACCAAGATATGGACTTTGACGACAGCGACGATAAGTCAGCAATTTCAGTTGGTCTTGATCACAAATTAAATAAAAACATTAAAGTATTTGGTTTTTACTCAAGCTTTGACATGGACAACAATGTTGACCAAGATTACGTAGGCTTAGGTATGGAATACAAGTTTTAACGACTAGTCTAATTAGTTAGAACACTCCCTTTTTAACCGCGCTCCTTTGAGC
>NZ_WTKW01000076.1:0-14350 GCF_011378745.1 Pseudoalteromonas sp. Z1A6 | reverse complement strand
CTTGTCGATTATATTTTGCTAAAGAAAGTTTATCTTCGTTAAATTGCCTAATAATTTCCTGGAGACTATTACCCGAATCGATTAATTTAGACTCACCCAACACTTGATTTGAAACATTAGCTAACGAAAAGCTCTCAAAGCTATATGTGCCATTTTTTAATGTGTCTATTCCATCAACCACACATCGCCCAGGGATCGATACTCGAGTAAAGTGCCCTTTTCGAACATATAAAGGCTGATTTCCTCTACCCAGTAATAACTTAACCCCAAGTGCTTCAGCTCTTTCATGAATAACAGCAAAGTCGAACTCAATTACATTCCAGCCAATTATTACATCAGGATCGCTAAGCTTAATAAAATGCTCTAATCCCTTTAAGAGCTCGGCCTCATCTACACACCAAATAATATCAAACTCGAGGTTGGTAGCCTCTCTATCTGGCTCGCCAATCATTAAAACACAGTCTAAATTACAACCCACGAGTCCAACAGAAAACAGAACCCCACTCTCGTTACATTCAATGTCTAACGAGAGCTTATTAAGGGTTGGGGAATATTCTTCATTCACTTTTAATTTAGCGTCGGTTATTAATGTATAGCCATCTTGTTTAAATACATTACCCGTTATCCAAGCTCCACCTTTTATAAAGCGTTCCATTAAATAGCGCTCTATTGGTCGAATATCTTCTTCAAATAATACAACACCACGTTGCTTTAAAGCTTTAGTAGCAGAATAAAAATGCTTTAGTGATTTGAAGTAACAGGCCGACATATCTTCTTGCTGAAAGTTTTTTAGCTCAAGACTTTTAATATTAAAGTTAAGTGATTCAGCTACTAATATTTCATTCGCTATTTCAGCATCTTTGCTTTTGATAAAAAACAGTGCATTTTCGTTAGCCGACACCGTTTTTATAGGCCCTTTATCACTACAAAACCACGCTTCGTAACATATGCCGTTTGCAGTATCATAGGCATGAGAAGAAACAATAAAACCGGCTGTTAAGTACACTATTACTAAACCTTATACATATATATGTAAGTTTTTACTTAATTAAAAATGCTTTAAAGCCATACACTCAACCTAAATAAACACTCAGAGACTTTATTTTGCTAAATTAATTTCATCACTTCTTGTAGTTACACTCTTATAACTCTAAAATCCATAGCACTGTAATTATATACATACTTTAGGTAAATCATCCCATGCTTTCTGACTCACTAAAAAAAACAATTAGGCAAGTACACCAGCATGTGGCTAGTAACCTAAACGATTATCGCCCTCGCAGCAGCCAAAACTACCTTGTAGCTGAAATAGCAAAAACCCTTGCAGGCGAATATCATAAAAAACAACGCATATGCGTTATTGAAGCTGGCACCGGTACCGGTAAGTCTCTTGCTTACTGTTTAGGCGCACTGCCTCTTGCCCTAGCGCAAAAAAAGAAGTTAGTTATTTCTACTGCAACGGTTGCACTGCAAGAGCAATTAATAGCAAAAGAACTGCCATTTTTTAAAAAGCATTCAGGCCTCGACTTTAAATTTGATTTAGTAAAAGGTCGCCATCGTTACATTTGTGCTCATAAATTACATAACGCGGTTAATGGCGATAGCCAAACACAAATGGATTTTATGCCAACGCTTACTTCACCACTGAGCGCAATGGAAACCAAATGTTTAAATGAGTTATATAACGCTTATGTAAATAAAAAATGGCAAGGCGATAGAGACAGCTGGGCTGACACAGTACCCGACAGAGTGTGGAACTTAATAGCCTGCGATAAGCATTCATGCCAGCGCCAAATGAAGGCCCATCAAACGTGTCCGTTTCAACTTGCTCGTAATCAATTAATGCAAATGGATGTTCTGGTAATTAATCACTCATTACTACTTGCCGATTTAGACTTAGGTGGCGGTAAAATTTTACCAGAGCCCGACAACACCATTTATGTTATTGATGAAGCGCACCATTTAGCACACATAACACGCGACTTTTCATCAGCTGCTGCCACAATTAAAGGCACAATAGAATGGCTTGATAAGCTCACCAAGTTTAGCGGAAAAATGGCGAAGGTTTTAGTGGGGCAAAGGGCTATTGGGCAAAATTTTAAACTTTGCGACAGCATTAACGATGCTAATAAAGATTTAAAAGTAGTGCGTGATATTCTCGACAATGCCGATTTTGAGTACTCAAAAGATGATACTTACCGCTTTGAACACGGTGAAATTCCAGAGTCGCTGCACAGTAAAGCTAAAGATATAAGCGAAGCCACGCAAGATGCGCTGCGCTGCTTAAACAAAATGCACGACACACTCACCCAAGATGTAAGTGACGGCGACATAAAACCTTACGTTGCCGACCCAATACTAGGCGAAAGCGGGCAATACATAAACCGATTAGAGCAACTCAATAAACTTTGGTTTAGTTACGCTAAAAAAGGTGAAGGTGCACCTCATGCACGGTGGATAAAACGCCTTGAATACAAAAGCCATCACGATCACTTATTAAGCGACTGCCCTATCGAGGTCGGTTACTACCTAAAAGATAAATTATGGCGCGAATGCGCGGGCGCTGTTTTGTGCTCGGCCACATTAAGTGCACTGGGCTCGTTCGATCACTTTGCTTACGAAACAGGACTTGCTAAAGAAGAAGGCGTTAAATTTATTAAAGTACCTTCTCCTTTTGATTACCCAAAACAAGCCACTTTACGTATTCCGGTATCTAAAGTAGAACCAACCGATAAAGACTTTAGTGATCACCTAGCTAAAACATTACCAGAGTACCTAAATGATAAAAAAGCGAACCTTGTATTGTTCGCTTCTTACTGGCAAATGGACCATGTAACAAAGTTTCTTAGAACAAAAGGTTTTAACTTATTAGTACAAGGTGAGATGTCGCGAGAAGCGTTGCTTAAATTACACACCAAAAATGTAGACGAAGGCAAAGGCAGTATTTTATTCGGAACACAAAGCCTTTCGGAAGGCCTTGATTTACCTGGAAAATATTTAGAGAACTTAATAATTACCAAAATTCCGTTTGCGGTCCCTACTTCGCCAATAGAAGAAGCGCAAGCAGAATTTGTACAAAGTAAAGGTGGTAACCCGTTTTTAACGATTACCGTGCCAGACGCCGCAAAGAAATTGGTACAAAGCTGTGGTAGACTGCTGCGAAAAGAGAGTGATGAAGGCTGTATTACTATTCTCGATAGGCGCTTAGTTACTAAGCGATACGGTAAAGCCATGCTCGACACCCTACCACCTTTTAAAAGACAAATAGATTATTAATGTTTGAACTCGCACTCGATCCAACAACCTGGGCTGTTTTATGTGCTGTTGCACTTGCCGCAGGTTTTATAGACGCTATCGCCGGTGGCGGTGGCATGTTAACTGTGCCCGCTTTATTAACTGCTGGCTTACCTCCACATTTAACATTAGGCACCAATAAACTAGCTGCAAGTTTTGGCTCCTTAACAGCAAGCTATACCTATTATAAAAAGAACTTATTTAGTCCAAAGTTTTGGGCTGCCTCCGTTATTGCAACCGCAATAGGTGCATTGATAGGCACTGTTATTGTTGATCATTTAAGTATCGACTTTTTAAACAAGCTACTGCCTATTATTATTATTTTAGTTGCCGCTTATAGCTTATTTGGTAATTTAAGCACCACCGAAGGCGATGAACTTCCTAAACTAAACAAAGCGATGAAAATAAAACAATGGCTACAAGGTTTAGTATTAGGCTTTTTTGATGGTTTAGCAGGCCCAGGTACAGGTACTTTTTGGACTGCTTCTAATGGCATGCTTTATAAAATGAACTTGCTACTCAACTGTGGTTTAGCGCGCTCAATGAACTTTGTTTCTAACTTTATATCTTTAATTACTTTTGTAGCACTCGGCCATGTAAACTTTTTACTTGGCATAACAATGGGCTTTTTTATTATGCTAGGCGCATGGTTTGGCGCGCATTCGGCAATACGCTTTGGTAGTAAATTTATTCGCCCTGTATTTAATACTATGGTTATACTTTTAGCATTAAAACTAATTTACGAGGCTTACTTTTAATATGCATTCAATGGCTTTAGATAAACTACGCCAACAAGTTGCAACGCTAAAACAACAAGCTGAGCAATTTGATAAAGCTAAACTGTTTTCTAAAAACCGTTATATGCAGGCGCAACCGAGCTTGTTTGACCGCGCAGTTTTTAGTACAAAAAGCATGAACCTAGCCGATTACGTAATAGAAATTGAAGACGAAGTGTCAAGATTACCGCCAAGCGAGCATCGCCATGCTTATACCTACGCACTTGAACGCATTGGCGCACAAGTACAAGCCGTATTTAACGTTATTAAATCAACGCCTATTTGGGTTAAAGAAAACAAAAGCCATTATAAACCTCGCCCTAAGCAAACTGTTTATAAGCACGCTGTACAAAAAATAATGCAATCGTCGCACGAGCTTTACGACGAATTAAAGCAAAACCATGAGTTTGAACGTCGGTTAGTGCTCATGATTGAAGAGCGAAAAATGCAAATGGATAAAGCCTCGCCTGCTAAAGCACAAAAGCTTAACCTTGAAATATTAAGCACACATGCTCGATTGGGCCGCTGCAGAAAAGCAATTTCTGCCACTGAGGACAAAATACAACAAGTAGAAAAACAACAACTGCGTTAAGGCGCACTTTACTATGCAGCTTTATTATCATCCATTGTATTCAGACCTTATCCTTGCAGAACGTCATCGATTCCCTATTCAAAAGTATAAGTTACTTAAAACCGAAATAGAAAATCTAGGTGTTTCGGCTATTCACTTTCAAGAGCCTATAAAAGCAACTAAATCTCAACTTTCGCTATGTCATAGCCAACGTTATATAGATGACTTTTTAAATGGGACTCTTAGCAATAAAGCCATAAAAAAATGGGCTTCCCTTATTCAAATGAATTGGTAGAGCGCACATTACTATCAGTTGGTGCAAGCATCCAAAGTAGTGAACACGCGCTAAAACATGGTTTTTCAGCTAATTTAAGCGGTGGTTATCATCATTCTCATAGCGATTTTGGCAGTGGCTTTTGTATTTTTAATGATTTAGCTATTGCAGCAGCACATTTAATAAATACAGAGCAAGCCGACACTGTTTTAATTTTTGATTGCGACGTACACCAAGGCGATGGCACAGCACAAATCACTCAAAACCATAACCAAATTATTACCTGCTCAATTCATTGTGAACAAAATTTTCCTCTTAATAAACAAGAGTCCACTTACGATTTTGCATTGCCCGCTAAAACAGCCGACGATGAGTACCTTGCTACATTAGAGCAAGCACTCGATTTTTGCGTGCGCATACATAACCCTGATATTATTTTGTATAATGCAGGCGCTGATATTTACACTAAAGACGAGTTAGGCTTGTTTAATATATCGCTCAATGGCGTATATGAGCGCGACTTGTTTGTTCTCAACTTCTGTAAGCAACATCAAATCCCACTAATGTGCGCTTTAGGTGGCGGTTATCAGCGTAATTTGAGTTCACTAATTAATGTTCATAAACAACTATTTAAAGCCGCTATCGATTTATAGTAAGCCTTAGTATAGACTCAGTTAAACGGATTATTTTAAAGCGGTGGGAATATGCGATTACACGAAGACATACACAACTATTACGAAAAGATTGTAGTTGAAGAAATCATCAAACTTAAACTTGATGAAAAATATGATGAAGATGTAATGGCTGACTTTTGTTGTACGGTACTAAATCAGCTCCCGCCACGATATATTCGCTACGATGTAGATATGGCGTTTTATTTACCGCAATCAGAACGCATACATATGGAACAACGTGTGCAAACAGCAATAAATGTCGCCATTAGCCAAATATCAAAAAAGAAAGAATTAAATGACAAGCCCACTTGATCAAGCCCCTACACATATTAAACTTGCAGTAGATTTAATTATGATACTAGAGCAGCACGATGTTGCTCCAGAAGAGGTCTTAAAAGCACTCGATATTGTAAAAAGCGACTTTGAAAAAAAGCTAGAAAAGCCATAACTCTATTCTATTATTTGTATGTCGTGCTCGGTAACGCTACCTTCGTGCTTAGTGCAATCAATTTTAACTTCACCAAATGTACGTCTAGGCGAAGTTGAACGACGACAGGTCATATTTTGTGCTTTAACGCCAAATTGCGTTATATACAACGCAACTGTTTCGTCTATTTGTTGTTTTTGCTGCGTAGTCGCTGCACTGTAAAATACATCGTATTGCGCAGACCAATTTTCAACCCCCGCTTCTCTTGCAACACCTAGCCAGCCCATCTCTAGTTTAGTAGATTGCTCCAAGTATTGGCCTTTCAAAAACATAAACGCCAACGTGTATTGTGCGCTTTTATAGCCTAGCCCAGCAGGCTCTTTTAAATAATTGAAAGCGGCCTCAAACTGTCCTTTTCGATACGCTTTAATACCATTGTATTCATTCTTTTTCATGGTGGTATCACTGTAAAGGTTGATTGAGCTTGAATTACATCCACCCAAAAAAGTGATAAATACCATAGAAACTACTGAGAACGTTTTCATTCTTATCCTTAATTTATTATTTTTATATGCCGGTTCCGAATATGGCTTACAGTGTTTATAAACCCTGCTATTCTAAAATCCAATATGCATAATTAAAATACTATCATGACCTTAGCAAGCTTACTGCGATTATTTTTTCTGGCCGCTATATGGGGCGCTTCTTTTTTATTTATGCGAATGGCAGCTAACAGCTTGGGGCCAGCGGTATTAATTGAGTTTAGAGTAGGCTTTGCTGCAGTTACTTTATTTATTGTTGCCTTGTATTTAAAGCGCCGTTTAGCGTTTACTGAACACAAAAAACACTTTTTTATTATAGGCGCGTTTAATTCGGCTCTGCCGTTTTTATTTTTTGCCTATGCAGCACAAACTATAAGCGCTTCTACTTTATCAATTTTAAATTCAACAACCCCTATTTGGGGCGTAGTAGTTGGTATTTTATGGACAAAAACAAAGCCTACCAAAAGTATGGTGCTTAGTTTATTGCTTGGCTTGATAGGTGTTGCAATACTCGTTGGCCAAAATCACTTTGTATTAAATAGCCAATCAATCATAGCTATAGTAGCGGCATTAAGCGCTTCACTTTGCTATGCCATTGCATCGCATTACACTAAAAACGCGCCTAAACTGGCCCCATTCGATAATGCCCATGGCTCAATGTGGGCGTCGAGCTTTATGGTATTACCGCTTATCTTATTTATGCCAATACGAGAAATACCAAGCACCAACATTATGCTAGGTGTATTAGTACTGGGCGTAGTATGTACCGCCCTTGCTTATATTTTATTTTTTAAATTAATCGACGATATTGGCCCAACCTCAGCACTCACGGTTACATTTTTAATTCCATTATTTGGCATATTTTGGGGGCATTTATTTTTAGATGAGCAAATAGGGCCAAATACATTACTAGGCGCACTATTTGTAATTGTAGGCACTATGCTGGTTACTGGTTTTTTACCACGAAAAAGGCACTTAGCTAAAACAAGCTAAGTGCCTTAAATTACATATGGCATTAAAGTTTAAATAAATTGCGGATCTTTTGGCGAATCATTCCTGCGAGTAATATACACAATACAATCATTTTTCGCTTCATTACTAAACGCTCGGCTATGCTCAATAGGAACTGAAAATGTATCTCCTTGAGTAAGCGTTAATACTTCATCGCCTAAATCAATGGTTAAGCTACCTTGATGAACAAAAATAACCTCTTCTTCAAAACGAATGTGTTTTGCTATTTTTGCATTTGGTTGGAGTTTTAACGCTGATATATTAAATCCATGTGGCCAATTTAGTTGTGTTTGAATAGGCGTATCGGCATTTAAATTGCCAACTAGTGGTGCTTCGTAAACACCTTCGAATTGGCTTAGGTAAGAGTGCTTGTTCCAATTAAAATCACTTGCTCTGACCACTGTTTGCGCAAGCTCTTCGTCTGTTATTATTCGGTGCTGCGCTATTTGTTCACTGCTAGTAACAGCCATTGGACTAACCCCATCAGGAGCTTTTTCATTGAGCGTTGTATCTACTAAACTGCCATTTTCAAGTAAAATAAGGCCAAACTCTTTTGCCATATCAAATACTTGTGGAGCCCAAAGTACTCTACCCGGATCGTCACTGCCAAGCACTGCATATAAGTAGCCAATACCATTACCTACGTTTTCAAATCCTCTAAAAATATCTAAAGGAATCGAAATAATATCGCCTTCGTTTAAAATTACCTTAGCGTCTTTACCGTCTACACCGGTATAAAATGCCCATGTGCCACTGTGTACAACAAATATCTCTTCGGTTAAGTGGCTATGCTGCGAGTTTAAGCACCCAGCAGGTTGGCGAGCACCACCAATATTAAAGCCATGTGGTATAGAAATATGCACATGCTGATTAGGGTTTTCTGCAACACCTGGACCTATAATAGTAAAATTTTCTTTTTGATCACTACCAGGCGAACGCGTATCAATAAAGGCATTCTTACACGGAATTAAATCATCGTATCGTACTAAGCGTTCTGCAAATAAACTCATTATTCTCTCCTAAATTAATTACTGAGCGGTCCAGCCGCCATCAATTTTTATACTTGTTCCTGTGATCATTGCAGACAACTCACTAAGCAAAAATACACAAGCATTTGCAACATCATCCGTTTGGGCAATTTTTTTCATTGGGATCATGTCATAAACAAATTTTTTGAAGTCGGGATTTTCAAGCATTGGCTTTGTCATTGGCGTTTCAACAAACGTAGGAGCAACGGTATTAACACGTACATTTTGTGTTGCTAGTTCAACAGCAAGTGCCTTGGTGAGCCCCTCTACCGCATGCTTACTCATGCAATACAAAGTACGATTAGGTGAGCCTACAAACCCCATTTGAGATGACATGTTAACCACAGCACCGGCACCAGAGTTAATTAAAGCTGGTAATGCTGCTTGGCTTATTCGATAAACACTACGGATATTCATCGAAATTACATCATCAATATTGTCATCTGTTTGCTCAAGCATTGGCGCAACACGGTTAATACCTGCGTTGTTAAGTAAACCGTCTAACTTAGTAAGTCCACGTAAACGCTCATAAAAAGCATCACTGTTTATATCAAGCGGCCAGATTTCTATTTGCGAAGGAGCATATTCCTTGAGCTGTTCCAAATCGTGTTTTGTACGCGCCACAGCAATTATATTTGCACCCGCATCTACACACTTTTGTACGCACGATTTACCAATGCCTTTACCCGCACCCGTTATCAAAATGGTTTTACCAAGTAAAAGAGTTTTATCAAATCCCATTTGTTCACCTAAATTCTATATTGCATTCGAAGTCATTATTAATTAGAGTACCCACAGATGCAAGACATTATTTAACCAGTACGTCTCATCAACAGTGTATAAAACAACTAGTCACTAAGGATATAAACAATGATAAAGCATTTAAAAAAAGGTCAACCAGTTGACTCAAAACAAAAACAAAATCAATCAGTAAGAGATATTGTAGAAAATATTTTAGCGCGTGTTGAATCTGAAGGTGATGCAGCAATTCGTGAATATTCTGAAAAATTCGACAAATGGACTCCGAAGTCTTTCAGGCTATCTAGTGATGAAATTAAAGCGTGTTATGCACAACTTGATGATCAATTAATCGAAGATATTAAATGGGCGCAAAGCCAAGTCCGTAATTTTGCTCAAATTCAACGTGACTCAATGAAAGACGTTGAAGTAGAAACACTACCTGGCGTTACGCTTGGCCATAAACACATAGCAATGGAGAGCGTAGGTTGTTACGTACCAGGAGGGAAATATCCACTACTAGCCTCTGCGCACATGAGTGTATTAACGGCTAAAGTAGCCGGTGTTAAACGTGTTATCGCCATGGCTCCACCTTTTAATGGCAAGCCATCACCAGAAATTGTGGTTGCAATGGATATGGCAGGCGCAGATGAAATTTACTGCCTCGGTGGTGTACAAGCCGTTGCTGCAATGGCTATTGGAACGCAAACTATTGCTCCAGTAGATATGATTGTAGGCCCGGGTAACGCCTTTGTAGCCGAGGCTAAACGACAGTTATTTGGCCGAGTTGGTATCGATTTATTTGCAGGCCCTACCGAAACACTCGTTATTGCTGATGACAGTGTAGATGGCGAATTATGTGCGACCGATTTACTAGGCCAAGCAGAGCACGGCCCTACGTCTCCCGCTATTTTACTGACTAACTCTGAGCAATTAGCTATTGATACAATGGCTGAAGTAGAAAGACAACTTACCATATTACCTACTGCTGATATTGCAGGTGTGGCATGGAAGGATCATGGTGAAGTTATTGTATGTGATACCTATGAGGAGATGATAGAAGTTGCTAACGATCTTGCATTTGAACACGTACAAATTATGACTCGCAATACCGACTACTTCAAAGAAAACATGCAAAACTTTGGAGCTTTGTTTTTAGGTCCACAAACTAACGTTTCTTATGGCGATAAATGTATTGGTACAAACCATACACTACCCACAGGTAAAGCAGCGCGTTATACTGGTGGTCTATGGGTAGGAAAATTCATAAAAACATGTACTTTCCAACGAGTAACAGAAGAAGCCTCGGTTGTTGTTGGTGAGTATTGTTCACGTTTATGTGCTGCAGAAGGGTTCGCTGGCCACAAAGAACAAGCAGACATACGAGTAAGACGATATAGGAAATAAATCATTGTCAAAGCAAAAACGAGTCACCTCATATGATGTAGCCCGCGAAGCGGGTGTATCACAATCGGCGGTATCGCGTGTATTTAGGCCCGGATTTAGCGTGTCTAAAAAAACCCGCGAAAAGGTAGTCGCAACAGCCAATGAAATGGGCTATCGCCCTAATGCCATTGCTCGTATGTTGATCACTAAACAGTCTGGTATGGTCGCGGTTATTTTATCATCGCGAGCAAACTTGAACTACCCTGAGGTACTCTCTGAGCTTAACAAAGAGCTAGCACTTAACAATAAACGAGTGCTGCTCTTTACTCTTGATGACGCAGACGAATTAGATGAATTACTCGAAAACATTTGGACCTTTCAGGTTGATGGCGTAATTGCTCTAGCGGCTCACTTTGATAGTAAAAGCCTAGATTTATTTGCTAAACACAGCACACCTATTGTGCTTTATAACCGTAATGTGCCTGAATCGAATGCAAACACAGTTTGCTGTAATCACGATAAAGGCATTAAACAGCTAATTGATTTATTACACCAATCTAACCATAAGTCGTATTTAATTATTGCCGGCCCAGATGACTCCGATGTAGCCAACGAGCGCCGTGAAATAGCTCAAAATTATTTACACACTTTAGGTATCCAAAATACGCCTGTTATTTATGGTGATTATGGCTATAAATCAGCACGAAGTGCATTAGAAGATTGGTTAAAAACAAACACCCTACCCGATGCTATTATTTGCAGTAACGATGTAATGGCCATTGGCGTAATTGATGAAATCAAACAAAACTTAAACTTAAGCGTACCCGACGATGTGTCGGTGGTAGGGTTTGATGGTATTAGTGCTGCGTCTTGGTACAACTATCAAATAACCACAATACAACAACCTATGAAACAGCTAACTAAAGCCGCTGTAGACATACTCATGGAACGTATTGAAAACCCTCAAGCCGCTGCTGAAGCACGAGTTTTTACCGGTTCATTAATTACAGGGAACTCTATTAAAACACGTTAAGTTAAGGAATTTTTGTGGCCAAAAATCCTGTTTATATTTTACCTGGTACTATGTGTAACCACCGTATGTTTGAAGCGCAAATAGTTGCCCTTCAAAATGCGGGTTATACCCCTCACGTTATTCCCTTTACTGAACAAACAAGCATTGCAAAAATGGCTGAGCTTACTAAAACCATAGCCCTAAAGCCTGCTCCTTTTATTGGTTTTTCAATGGGTGGGATTGTTGCTCTTGCACTTTTAAAATCAAACCCTGAGCTTATACAGTCGCTGTGTTTAATATCAAGTAATAGCCTAGCCGACAAACTCGAACGCCCTGCTATTAGACAAAAGCAAATTGAGCAAGCACACGCTACAGGCGTAGAAAGCGTACTTAAGCACGACTTTTTACCGCATTATTTCCACCAGCCAAATATAAAGCACAGTGAACTTGCATTAAAAATGGCAAATGAGCTTGGTTTTAACGCTTTTAGTGCACAATTAAATGCCCTTGCAACACGCGAAGACACCCTAAACGTTATTAAACAAACCAATAAAAAATTACTATTTGTTGGTGGTGAACGTGACGTTTTATGTCCAAGCACTATTCAAAAAACAATGCATAACGCCTGCCCTAATAGCGATCTTATTTTATTAGGCAATTGTGGGCATTTCGTCCCGCTTGAAAGAAGTAACACCCTAAACGCACTACTCTTAGATTGGTTGGAGTCTATTAAATGAATTTAAAACAAAAGTTAAATGCTCAACAATTGCTATTAGGCACATTTATAAAAAGTACTCATTATCATAATACCGAAGTACTTTCTCACACTAATCTCGATGTTTTGTGTTTAGATGCAGAGCATGCTCCGTTTGATCGCGGCGATTTAGATAGTTGCATTATGGCAGCCCGTACTAAAAACATGCCGACCCTTATTCGCGTAAGTAATACCGATCACGCCACTATACTTAGCAGTTTAGATATCGGTGCCGATGGTTTAGTGTTACCTCACATTAAAACGGCAGAGCAAGCAAAAGCGATTATTAAAAACTGCTTTTATGGCAACAACGGTAGAGGTTACGCAGGTTCAAGCCGCTTTGCAGGCTACACCACTCATGCATTAACCGATAACTTAGCAGCCAACAAATCATCTACCTGCATTATTGCTCAAATAGAGGATGCTGATGCGCTTGAGAACATCGATGAATTATGCCAAATAGATGAGATTGACTGTATTTTTATAGGCCGAATGGACTTAACTATTTCCCTCGGTGAAACTAATCCAAGCGCTCCTATTGTTATTGATGCCGTTACTAAAATAGCTAACGCAGCGGCAAAATATAATAAATGCTGTGGCATGTTTGTTGGTAATTTAAGTGAGCTCAGTCATTGGCAATCGTTAGGCGTAAGTTTTTATCTATTAGGCTCTGATCATAGCTTTTTACTAAGTGGTGCTAAGCAACTACGTGCAGACTTTGAATCAGCTACAAGTGAATCAAAAATATGAGTATCCATAACAAAAATAAAGAGTTAATTAAAAACTTCAGAAGCGCACTTTATAACTTTGATATAAATTTGCTCAAAAAAGAAGTCACAAACTTATTTACTGATGACGCATTAATACAACTTTGCTACCCGTTTGAAACACTCGCAAATCCTAATGCACTTATTGAGCAAGCCTATTTACCCCTTAGCAAAGCATTTGTTGGCCTTGAACGCCGCGATACCATTGTAATGGCAGGTAGCTCTATAAACGACTCTGATTGGGTTGGCTGCTGTGGATACTATACCGGCTCATTCGAAAAACCATGGCTAGGCATTCCACCCACAGGGCATCAAGTGAGTATGCGTTTTCATGAGTTTTACCGGATTAAAAATAGCAAAGTGGTTGAAGTACAAGCTATTTGGGATATTCCCGAAGTAATGATGCAAGCAAACGTATGGCCACTGTCTCCGAGCTTAGGCAAAGAGTGGCATGTGCCAGGGCCTGCCACACAAGATGGGGTAATCACCCGTCCTTATAATAGCGAACAAGCTGCGCAAAGTTTAAAGCTTGTGGGCGATATGTGTGAGCATCTTGGATTTTATGCTGAAGGTGGCATTGAAGCCATGAAGCTAGAGCACTTTTGGCATCCGCATTGTAGCTGGTATGGACCAAGCACAATAGGCACTGCACGCGGTATAAAAGGCTTTAGAAATTGGCATCAAATCCCGTTTTTAAATGCCCTACCCAATCGTGTAGGCGATGCAAGTAAAGGTTATTTATTTGCCGATGAAAACTACGTAGGGTTTACTGCATGGCCTGGTATGAGCATGACTATTAGTAACGGTGGTTGGTTAGGTATTGCGCCCGCAAATCAGCAAATAACCATGCGTAGTCTAGACTTTTGGCGAGCCGAGAATAACTTAATTCGCGAAAACTGGGTGCTGATAGATATGCTCGATGTGTACAATCAAATTGGCGTAGATGTATTAGCTCGTATGAAAGAACTAACTAAAGCGCGCTACTTATACCAATTCCAATAAATAGCTGATCTATTTTACTTGCTAAAACAACCCATTTCTTTGTTGTAAATTTCGCAAAGGGAACAACCATTTACATCAATTTACGCCTAGAACT
>NZ_WTKW01000075.1:0-14462 GCF_011378745.1 Pseudoalteromonas sp. Z1A6 | reverse complement strand
TAAATAAAATTATAATTTAAAATCTCTCTTATCTACTTTATTCTATGTGCAATATTCAGCATTGAAGTTTTGGTTGTTAGAAGCTATCGCTTCGCGCGAGCTCAGCGCCACAAGAAAGGTGTCGTACTTTGAAGTTATGAGGTATGAGTGAGGTACAGAAGAGCTAATACTTTGAAACCTGAAGCTTTTGTTAAAATAGCTCCCCCTGAATAGTTGCTATAATACGTCTAGAGCCACCAGAATCACGATGTTCACCTAAATAAATGCCTTGCCATGTACCTAACGCTAAATAACCATTTGAAATAGGAATACTTAGCTCGCAGCCTAACGTACTGGTTTTAATATGCGCGGGCATGTCGTCATCACCTTCATAATCGTGGCGGTAGTAAGGTTGACGCTCAGGAACGAATTTATTGAAATGGCTTTCCATGTCCATACGAACAGTGGGATCTGCATTTTCGTTTATTGTAAGACTCGCTGAGGTATGCTGAATAAATAAATGTAACAAGCCTATTTTGTAACTCGCCAGTTCAGGAAGTTGAGATAATATTTCGCCATCAATTATATGAAAACCTCGCAGGCGAGGTTTTAATGTAATTTGCTTTTGCTGCCAACTCATAGTTTATCGAAGCTAACTTCAATGTTTGCATTACCTGCGTCACAGCTAAATGGCATGATGATCTTTTTACCTTGGCTTTTATGAGTAATTGTATGACCTTTACCCGATACCACAATAGGCGTTGCCATATCAAAGTCGAAGCCTTTCTCGCCAAGTAAATTTTTAGCACCACCAGTTACCATGTTGGTTATTTCGCCAACCATATCGGTAACTTCTTCATCTATGGTATCAGGGCGTTCGCCAAGCATACGCTCCATGATGGTTAATGCTAATCCTTCATCAAATGTAATTGAAAATGATCCTCGCGTTTGCGGGCCAACCATACCAATCAAACCTGATACATCACCACAGGCTATCTCATCAGTTTTAATGCGAGGTTTACCCGGCTTCAATTGAGTTTGAGCCATAGTGCTTAAAACATTAATTAAAGAAGATAAAAAAGGATTGATGAATTCTACATTCATAGTGGCTACTCTTAAATTTGTTCTGTGAAATGACTATATAGTTTGAGTATAGTCACTAAGGATAACTTTGAAGGATTATGATGCTCTGCAAGATTCACATTTACCATGTGCTTCTATTGTTTGCCCTGATACGACAAAGCCACCTTCGGCAGCTAGATTATTAAGCTCATGCGAAATTACACTCGAGTGTAATTCTTTAACAAAGCCACATGTATCGCAAATTAATAATTGTACCGGGTGAATATGATCAAAATGATGGCACAGCATAAATGCATTTGTGCTTTCAATTTTATGAATAAAACCTAGTTCAGCTAAAAAGTCTAATGCACGATAAATAGTTGCAGGTTTAGCACCTGTTTCAGTTACTTTTAATTGCTCAAGCAAATCGTATGCACCAACACCACCTTGTGCACTGGCTAATAGACGAAATACTTTCTCGCGGATAGGCGTAAAACGCGCACCACGGTTGTCACAAACTTGTTTTGCTTTACTTACGAGTGATTCTATATTCATCATTACTCTTATCCTTATGCTACCGTGATATACTAACATACTGTGTTGTAGTTGCAGCGTTTTTATTAAGCGCTTTTTACCTAGGAAACCCAGTAATGCACGAACTATTGGCTATATTTATTTTCTTTTTTGCGGTTATTGACCCCATTGGCACTGTACCTGTATTTATTGCAGTCACACGTGGTGATGATGAGAAATTTAAACGTAAAGTTATATTTAAAGCGGTAGGCGTATCTGCATTAGTGCTCTTATTTTTTGTACTCGCAGGTGAGCAATTACTTAACGCAATTGAAATTCCACTTTCGGCTTTTCAAATAGCCGGCGGTATCATATTACTTATTTTTGCGCTTTCAATGATATTTGGTGAAAGTAAACCTGAAGCCGAAATTAAAAGTGTACGCGACAGCACTGAAACCGCTATTTTTCCGCTTGCGATTCCGTCTATCGCGAGCCCTGGCGCTATGTTAGGCGCCGTATTAATGACTCGTAATGAAGAATATACCTGGGTTGAGCAATTACTAACGTCTTCAATGATGCTTGCTGTATTAGCGGTTGTACTGGTTTTGTTACTGCTTGCAACGCATGTACATAAATTAATTGGTGATAGTGGTGCAAGTATAATAAGTAGAATTATGGGGCTTATTTTAAGCTCGGTTGCGATTACCAATATTTTAAATGGCATAGCCCATTATTTTGGCTTGCAGGTATTTAATTAAAAGTAGTCCCTACTTAGAGGTGCAAGGCGTTACGCTATATTGCTGTTCTGGGTTTTTGGCGATCATTATGATCTAATGACGACTTAATATCTTCGTAGCTTCCTCTCAACGTTTTTTAAGTGTTCCCTTACTTCTTTCTATAGAGTGCTGTACAGAGAATAGGTATTAATATAGCCCTCAATCTATGTTGCTATCGTGATTAGTGATAAGAGTTACCCCACCCAGCAAAAATAAGCATGTTTCATATAAATAAAACTGCGTCATTTATAGTCTTGAATGATTTCATAAAAAATTTTACTAAGTAAGCAACCCTTCCTATATTTACTAGTGATATTGCCCCACATATGAAATAAATTTTTTTTAACAGTTTATTTAGTTATTACATTTTAGCTTTGTTATAAGGAATACTGACGGTGATGTAGTGTGGGAGTTTTTTTGTTTCCTTATTTAAAAGAGAAAATTATGAAAAATAAAACTGTAAAGCTCACGGTATGTTTATTAACTTTTTTAGCTCCAATTGCTCAAGCCAGTGATGAGGTAAAGCATATTCCTGGTTTTTTTATTGGTACTACACATTTTGATAGTGAGACTGAGTTTACGTTTGGTGTTGAATATGAATATAAGTTTACTCAAGGTTGGGGCGCTGGGGTGATATTTGAGCGTACAAACGATGCTCATCATGGCGATGGTACTGCTGTAGCTTTGGCTTCGCTTTATTATCATCCAACCAAAAGTATACGTTTAGGTGTGGGCTATGGTGAGGAGAGAATTGGCGGAGCTCACCCTCATAATGAAAATTTATACCGCATAAGTTCTGCTTATGATTTTCATATAGGAGATTTTGGAATTGCACCCACTATAGCTGTTGATTTTATTGATAATGAAGAAGCAATTGTTGTGGGTTTAGCTATTACCAGACCTTTTTAATGTGTTGACTTGTAACTGTAGAGTTAGGTTAAACCTAAATTATTAAGAGGTCTGAAATGTTAAATAAATTGTCTATTACAAGTAAAATATACCTTCTAGGGGTATCACAAATACTACTAATGTTTGTGATCGGAGTTATATCTTTAATACAAATGAATAAAATTGGTATAGAGCTAGTTGATATAGCTGAGCGAGATATACCGCTTAGCAATATGCTTTCTAAAATGTCTGAGCATAAATTAGAACAGACAATATTATTTCAGCGAGCTTTATTACAGGTAAGTTTAAATCCAGAGGGTGACAATGCAGAAATTGAGCAAAAACTCACTTCATTAACACAGAAAATTAAGAGTGAATTTGATAAGTCAGAAAAATTTGTCACTGACTCAATTGATAAATTGCATAGTGAAAAAGCGAAATTGAGTTTTAAGTCTCTCGCGAGCGATTTAAAGCTTTTAAATAAAGAGTATCAAAGTATTGCTGTGAGTATTAGTGATGTTATTGAGATGACTAAAACGCAGACCGTTTCTAGTGTGAGTAATAAAGTAAAATCAATAGAGGTTGCGGAAGATAAATTCGATAAAAAGCTTATAGCTTTACTGTCCCAGATCCAAAAATTTACCTTAAATTCAGCGCTCCAAGCTGAAAATGATGAAAAACAAGGTATTCATTTTATTCTTTATATATTTATATTCTCCGTCATTGTTGGCGTTGCTTTATCATATTTGATCAGTCGAGCAATTGCTTTACCAGTGAATAAGCTAAAAAATAGATTGATTGAAATAGCTGATGGCGATGGTGATTTAACTTTAAAACTTGACGAGAGCGCTGGTGATGAAACTGGAGATACAGCGAGAGCATTTAATAAATTTTTACTAATGCTAAGAGAAACAATAAACGAGGCTAATATACACCTCTCCCAATTAGATGAATCATCAAAGTTTGCTGTAACTGTAATGCAAGAAACAGTCGTTAATGTTGAAATGCAAAGAGCTGAGACAGAAATGGTTTCAACCGCTGTAGAGGAAATGAATTGTACTACCCAAGAGGTTGCTAGTAATACCCAAAATGCATCGGACGTAACTGAAGCAGTTAAAGAGCGTGTATCAAAGGGGAAATTAGAAGCTTCACAGGCAAAAGTTGTTATTCAGCGTTTAGCTCAAGAAATAGATGAAGCAAGCACTGTAATAGAGTGCCTTGTTACTGAAACGAACAGCATTGGTAGTGTTTTAGACACAATACAAAGTATTGCCGAACAGACTAACTTACTTGCTTTAAATGCGGCAATAGAAGCTGCACGCGCTGGTGATACTGGTAGAGGCTTTGCAGTAGTTGCGGATGAAGTGAGAGCGCTTGCTCAACGAACACAGGTTTCAACCATTGATATACAAGGACTTGTTACTCGCTTACAAAGCGAAGCTAAAAATGCGGTTATTAGTATGAATAAAGGCATTAATAGTGCTGACGAGTGCCTGCAAAAAAGTACTCAAACGTCAGAAATATTTGCCAACTCAGCCATTGCTGTTAATGAAATTACAGACTTAAACTTACAGATTGCTACCGCAGCAGAAGAGCAATCTGCTGTTGTAAGTGAAATAAATCAAAACCTGATTAATATTACTAACATTGCAATAGAAACGTCTACAGGTGCAAAAAACACATCAGAAGCGAATGAAAGTATTGCCCGATACATCGCAAATTTAAGAGTGAATTTAAATAAATTTAAAGTTTAAATTATGTTTTTGGCTTTGCGACGTTAATGGAATCGAATTATTGCTCGTCAAAAAACATACATGCCTAAGGTAGATAATCGCTTTATGAAATATGGTTATGTGCTTGTCTTGCTGCAGTTGTATTAGTTTCATTATTGCTGCACAGACAAATTAATCAATAATAGTCGCGTTAATATATTGAGCCTGTTAAATCTTCAGTTTTAAGATTTGTTTTATCTAGGGGAATTAATCGCGGCGTGAGGTTTGTAACCTTGTGGGCTCGCTTAAAAGCGGGCAAAGTTTTTGCGTTCTGTTAATGTCCCTAATCTAAACCTATGTAGGCTACAAAGGTAAATCGCCCCAAGGGCGAATCCAAAGGGCAACATCTGTTTGGTATTTATACTGCGTTATCGCCTATTTATAGGGATAGCCACATCACGTAGACTTTGCCTTACCTAAAAATAAACATAGCTGTTGAAAGTTTAACCTCTACAGATAAATGGGCTTTAGCAGAGTCATATGGTTTATTTTAATTGGTGTAGATTATTATTTTGGTTTTTAGGTGTTTTCTTTACATTGATGCTCGCTAGGCTTTTGTGTAAAATGCAGCGCCTTTTAAGCTGTGCTTAATAACTTTAATACCCTGAGGTTTGCTTTGAATAAATGTACTTTGGATAGACGCTTTTCTGTGGCACCAATGCTTGATTGGACTGATCGCCATTGTCGTACTTTTCATCGCAAAATGACTAAACATACTGTGCTTTATACTGAAATGATAACCACAGGGGCTATTTTATTTGGTCGAGGCGACTACTTACATTTTAATAAACACGAAGGCCCAGTTGCACTGCAACTTGGTGGCTCTGATCCTAAAGCGCTTGCGCAATGTGCAAAACTGGCAGGTGAGCGTGGCTATGACGAAATAAATTTAAATGTAGGTTGCCCGTCAGACAGAGTTCAAAATGGTCGATTTGGCGCATGCTTAATGGCTGAGCCTCAATTAGTTGCGGACTGTGTTGCAGCAATGAAAAACGAAGTAAGTATTCCTGTAACTGTTAAAACGCGTATTGGTATTGATGAGCAAGATTCGTATGAGTTTTTATGTGCGCTTATTGAAGCGTCTCATAAAGTAGGATGTGATGATTTTATTATTCATGCTCGTAAAGCATGGCTTAATGGTTTAAGCCCAAAAGAAAATCGTGAAGTCCCACCGCTTGATTACCCACGTGTTTATCAACTTAAAAAAGATTATCCGCAGCTAGACTTAAGCCTAAATGGCGGCGTTAAAACAATTGAGCAGAGCCTAGAACATCTACAACATATTGATGGTGTAATGATTGGGCGTGAAGCTTACAGTAACCCATTTATGCTCAATGACGTTGATGAGAAAATTTATGGTGATGCTGCAAACACACAATCACGCCACGACGTAGTGCGCTCAATGTACAGCTACATTGAAGAAGAAATGCGTTTGGGTGCTAATTTTTGGCATATTGCACGTCACATGCTCGGTATTTTTCAGGGGCAGCCTGGTGCTCGAGGTTTTAGACGCCATCTTTCTGAAAGTGGTCATGGTAAGCAAGCTGATTTATCGGTAATGGATAAAGCATTAAGCTTTGTACCAGAACAAAGCTAAGCTTTAAAAGTTCTAAATTTAAGCCACTTTCGAGTGGCTTTTTTGATCCTAAATATTAGTCAAAAGCATGATTTATTGGCCAATTACACTCTATGCTGTTCAGCTGGAAGTCACTAAAAACTAGAGTGCTTGTTGTTTATCACTATGATTTTAAGTGTTTTATTTTTTTTGATGAACTTGGCACAACTCTTGGACTCTCCTTGTTGAAATTAATTAAAAATCAACAGGAGAATACCATGGGAATATTTAACCGCGTAAATGATGTAATTCAATCAAACATTGTCGCTATGCTTGATAAAGCAGAAGACCCAGAAAAACTTTTAAACTTGATGCTTACCGAGATGCAAGATGCGTTGAATGAGTGCCGTAGTACAGCAGCCGCTTTATTGTGTGAAGAGAAAATAATTAATCGCCAAATTGATACTAAAAAAACAGAATTAGCAGCTTGGCAAATTAAAGCAGAACGTGCGGTTGAGAAGGGCAGTGATGACCTTGCTAAGTCTGCCTTACTTGAAAAGCAGCGCGTTAACGAAAGCATTGAAAAGAAGCAAACTCAACTAGAAACACTGCAAGAGTCTATTGCAAAAATTAAGTCTGATTGTGAGCGTCTGCAGCAAAAAATGGCTATGGCTAAAACTAAGCAAGCTCAGTTAATGCAGCGTCATAATGTTGCTATTGCTAGAGGGCGAATCAGTACGCAACTACAAAGCGATAAAGTAGCTCATGCGTTGTCTCGTTTTGAACAAATAGAGCAGCGTGTTGAAGGTATTGAAGCTCAAGTAGAGGCTTATGAGCTGACTGATACAGCAAGCTCTACGAGTGCCCAAATTGAGTCGTTAGTTAAAAATGAAAAAATTGATGCTGAACTGGCTCGCTTAAAAGCGGACTTAAATACTAATTTAAAACAAACTGCTTAGGAGATTGCTATGAACAGCTTTAATCGTCAACGAGGTTGGTATAAAGATACTCTAAATAAAAAAATATCGGGTGTGTGTAGTGGTTTAGCTCATAGATTGGACTTTCCTGTATGGGCAACACGCGTAGTTACTATTTTATTATTTTTGAGTTTTCCGTTTGCAATTGCACTTGGTTATTTTATAGCGCATTGCTGCCTTGAAAATAAAGAGTATTAATACCAATAGGCATAAATATTTGAACAATTTAACGAATTAAATCACTCTATAACGTTGTTAAAAATTTTTATTTAGAACAACTAGATATAAAAATTTTTGCCTAGTTATAGCGCAATTTTCTTATCGTTAAATCGACCTCATATATAAGCCGGTTGGTATAAGGAGAATTACTATGAAAGCTTTGGCAGTATGTGTAATTATCTATTTATTACTGTTTACTGATTTAATAACGTTTGTGCAGATTGATTCTTGGCAGTTGCCGTTATGGATTGCTGATATTAGCTGGGCTGGGCTTGAGCTTGTAGGTGCTTTGGCCGCAATTGTTGCTGTAGTTGCTGTAGTGGCTTTAATTACTATGGGATTAGTTGGTGCGGGTGTAGTGGCATTAGCAGGGACTGTTTTAGCGCTTTTATTCGGATCTATAATGATTGCATGGCCGTTACTATTTGTTGCAGTGTTGTGCTGGCTTGTTGCCGATAACAAAAAAGTAGCCTCTTAATCCTTAATTTGACTGACTATTATAGGTTAACTATGTTAAATTTAGCCTGTAATTTAAAGTTTTCATAAGGATAAGAATGATGACGAAACTATGTTTTTCGATGGCTTCTGCATTAATATTTAGTTTTTTTTCGTCATCGTTGGCGGCGCACTCAGGGCATGATCATGGTTCTGATGTGGCTGTGCTCGAAGTAACTAACGCGCAAATTAGAGAGTTTTTACCTGGCAGTACTTCAACTGTAGGTTATTTAACGCTGATAAATCACAGTGGAGCCGCAGCAACTTTAACTAAGGCAACTATTGATGGCTTAGGGCGTGTTGAAATACACGAGCATTCACATGTAGACGGCATGATGAAAATGCAACAAGTTGAATCAGTTGAAATTAAAGCGCACGAAAGTGTCAGTTTTCAACCTGGGGGTTATCATTTAATGGTATTTGAACCACAAGAGCCATTAAAAGTAGGGCAAGAACGCAAACTCACGCTATATTTTAGTGACGGTAATCGCTTGTTCACTAATGCTCAAGTCGTGTCGCTTGAAGCGCAAGCTACGCAGTCAAAACCATCTACTCAACACGCTCATCACTAGGAGTACACATGTCGCAACACAAAGGAAAAATAGCAGGAATAGTTGTTTTACTGCTTATCATATTTTACGCAATTGCTGTTTATTGGAGCACTGAGCCTTCACGTTTTGATGTTGTTGCAAACGCCAAAGAGCAAGCGCAGCTTCGTAATGAAAAAATAGTTACGGGTTATGTAACGACTTCTACATTAATTACAGTAGCAAATACCTTACTAGATAAACCCGGTGGCTACTTATCAAATGATGTAATACCACCAAGTATTATTATGGATGATATGCCAGCGTGGGAATATGGCGCGCTAGAAATGGTGCGTGATTTGTCGCTTTCTATGCGAAAAGATTTTAGCCGTTCGCAATCACAGTCTACTGAGCATGAAGCACTTAAAAAGGCGCAGCCACAGTTTAATATAAGCTCTGAAGCATGGGCATGGCCAAGTGCTGAAGGTGAGTATCAAAAAGGTATTGATTATTTAATGGTATATCGTGGACAAATTGCTAACGAGCATGAGCGCGATAGCCAATTTTACGCACGAGCAGATAACTTACGTAGTTGGCTTAAAGAAGCTGAAAAACGTTTAGGTAGCTTAAGTCAGCGTTTAAGTGCCAGTGTAGGCCAAGAAAAAGTGAACACCGATTTAGCGGGTAATTCATCTAATAAACAAGCAACTCTTGCTCCACTGCAGCAGCAAGTAAGAACACCGTGGTTAGAAATCGACGACGTGTTTTACGAGTCGCGCGGTGCTACTTGGGCGTTACTGCATTTTTTACAAGCGATAGAGTATGACTTTAATGATGTACTTGAAAAGAAAAATGCACGTGTAAGCGTTCAACAAATCATACGTGAACTTGAGGCAACTCAAGAAACAGTATGGAGCCCACTTATTTTAAACGGGAATGGTTTTGGCTATGTTGCTAACCACTCTTTAGTTATGGCAAATTATATTTCTAGAGCCAATGCGGCTTTAATCGAACTTAGCGAACTACTAGCTCAAGGATAAAAAATGAAAAAGTATTGTTTAGCAGCAGCCCTTTCAATGGCATGTTTAGCACCAGCAGCGCAAGCTGACACTCTACTAGGTTTATACGTAGGTGTTGATGGATGGAAGTCAGATAACGATGGCCAATTTTCTTACAAAAATAATGCATCTCAAGATTTTAATTTTGAAGATGAGACTTTTGTAAGTTATTACGCGGCGCTTGAGCACCCAGTGCCGTTAGTACCAAATATCAAATTAAAGTATACAGAGCTTGAGTTAAATGGTTCTGCGCTGCTTACAGATACATTTAGCTTTAATGGTTCTGATTATGTTGTTGGTTCTACTGTAAATACGGTAAGTGATTTAACGCATATTGATTATATTTTTTATTATGAAATTTTTGATAATGACTTAATTTCAATAGACCTAGGTTTAAATGCTAAACAGTTTGACGGTGATATTGTTGTAAGCGGCACTACCCAAAATGGTGGTACTAACTTTACCGAAACCAAAGACTTCTCTGGTTTTGTTCCTCTTGCATACGGCCGTGCCGAAGCTGGCTTACCATTTACTGGTTTAAGTGTATTTTTTGAAGGTAGCTTTTTGGCTATTGACGATAGTAAAGTACAAGATTACCAAGTAGGCGTAGCGTGGGAACTTATTGATAACCTAGCAGTAGATGTTGCTGTTAAAGCCGGTTACCGCTCTATGGTATTAGAACTTGATGATGTAGATGATATTACTACTGATATTGATGCATCTGGCCCATTTGCGGGTATTCAGGTTCATTTTTAATTAGTATTTTCTAATTAAATGAAGCGTGGCATATTATTTTATTGCGTGCCACGCTAAATCAAACTCTCCCTCTAGCGCATTATTAATCAACTGCTTATAGACCTTATTGACAGGGAAATTAATGAGTTTAGATAGCTCATCACCTGTTTGAGTAAATTTGTAATAGCTTAATACCAAATCACTACTCTTTGCTTTTAACGTTACTTTTTGCGATAAAAATGAAAGGGTAAGTTCTTGCCCCGCTTTAAGCACTGCAGATTCAATTTCTTTTCTATACAGTAAATTAAGATCCATGAGCGTTAAAATATCAGGAAAGCTAATACCCGTTTTTCCTAAATTTAAAGATACTTTATTGCCTTTTCGTAGCAAATCAAACAACGATGGTTTTTTGTAAAAGCCGAGTAATATAAAGTGGCTGTCGTCTTTTTCGTTATAGCCTGAGAGCGACACACATTTTTGCAAAGAGTCTGCTTCTCGCTGTGTCATATGCTTTAAAGTTTGTAGGCTTTTAATTGAAAACGTACCAGGATTGAGTGTTTCTCCTGTTAAAATTTTTGCCCATAAAATTTGCATTGATTCATTAGAAGTATCTTCACACAGAGCTATAAAATGCTCTACCCAATCAACATCGGGCTGTTTACTACTTGCTACATCAGGGCAAAATCCCATAGCCACTGCTAAAATTGATTCTATATTTTGTTGTTGTTTAATGAGTAATAAATCTTGGCGCTTTTGAGCGCGAGCTAAAACAGAGTTTTCACTGTTGATATGATAAAGCGGCTTAATTTTGCCCTTAATATCGTAACTTTGCTCGTTAGTAGGTAGTACACCGTTACTACCTACTTTTGTTATAGGGTAACCAAGCAAGGACTCGATGATGTTGGCAAGATTAATTCTCGCCTGTGCTGTTTTGACTGTCATGACTGTGCATTATCCTTTGTGGATCACTAAGCTGTGCAACAGTTTGAAGGTTATTTAAACCCAGTGAAACTGTATTACTGAGTACGTACTCGCTCAAAATTGCAGTGTAACCAGATATTAAAGGAGCAGTTGTTTGACCTTTAATATTACATATTAACGTAACTATACCGTTTTGCTCGCTAAGGTTAAAAGTGCCTCTAATAATATGTTCAGCATTTAAAAGTATGTTGAAGCTGACTTTATTTTGGCTTACCGAAGTTATGATCATTTCACCATACCCCCATTTTCCTTTCCAAGACTGATGAGCCCCTAGGCCAGAACTGGGTTCGCCCAAAGTAAAACGTATGCTGGGGTCTACTTTTTCCCATGGAGACCATTTTTGCCATTGGCTAAAGTCGGTGATAAGCGGCTTTATTACTTTAAGATTGGCATTAATTTCGATTGTTTTATTTACACTATAACTTTGAGGCAGTATTAGCCCTACCAGTGCCAATACTAATAGTAATAACAGTACGCATTTGATTAATATTTTTAATGGTTTAATAAGCACACCTTTTATTAGTTTTTCAAGTTGAAATACAACAACTTTTTATTAATCGACTATAGTATGAATTAGATTATAAACCAAAAATAATTTATTGATTGCTACTTAGGAGAGCGAATGTCGTCAGATCAAAACGATTTTTTATTTTTTGAACAAGATTTTGAAGACGATGCTGTTGTTGAGCAGACTAAGTTTTGGGATATTTTAATTGTTGATGACGAACCTGAGATTCATTCTGTAACAAAATTAGCTTTGTCTGGCGTTGAGTTTTTAGGGGCTGGCTTGCGATTTCACGATGCTTATTCGGGTGCAGAAGCAATAGAAGTGCTAGCTAAAAATAAAAATATTTCGGTTATTTTTTTAGACGTTGTTATGGAAACTGACGATGCCGGTTTGCAGGTTGTAAAAAGGGTGCGTGACGAATTAAATAATCAGCATGTAAGAATTATTTTAAGAACAGGGCAAGCAGGTATTACACCAGAAGAAAAAGTAATACGAGAATACGACATAAATGACTATAAAACGAAAACAGAGCTGACTCGTTCTAAGTTAGTAACTTCGCTTATAACCGCTATTCGCTCATACGAGCAGGTATGTCAGCTTGAATATCAAAGTGATGCAATGAACACGATTGTTTCAGCATCAAAGTCTATTTTAGGACTTACTGATGTTAAGCAATTATGCAAAGAAATCATCAAGCACATGAGTATTATTTTAAAATGTTCACCTAGAGGGCTTGTTTGCAGTAAGTTAGATGGCGATGATTTTATTCAGGTCTTAGGTGGTTGCGGGCATTACGAAAGCTATTTTGGTAAAAAATTAATTAATGTTGATAGCAAAGTATTTGAACAAGTTGAGTCGTGTTTTGGTTTGTCAAAGCACCAACACATAGACTCAAGTTCAACATTTATATTAAAAAGTAAGCATCGAAAAGCGGCTTTATATATAGAGTGCGACCACATTCCCTTACAAGCACAGCTACAATTTGCTGAAATTTTCTTAACTAATGTAAGTGTAGCACTTGATAACATAAGGTTATTTGTAAAGTTAAGAGATGCTGCTTATAAAGATGTGCTTACTGGTATTTCAAATCGTACTAACTTTATTGAGCGTGTGGTGAGTTATCAAAAGCCACACGTGAACGATCATGTATTTGTATTACTTGATGTAGTTAATTTTGCAGATATTAATAACGGCTTAGGGCAAGAGGTCGGCAATAAAGTATTAATTGGCATTGTGCAAAGGTTAAGAGAAAATTACCCAACAGCTAAATTACTATCACGTATTGGCGCTGATGTTTTTGGTTTTATTATTCGCCAAGACGAATTTGACTTAAAAAAGTTGAATGAGCAATTAGGTATTTCATTTTACGCAGAAGAACATTTACTCCCTATCGATTTTAGAGTGGGCTTATGCCAACAACAAGACTTTCAAAGTAGCGGTATTGATACACTGAAAGTTGCTTATATTGCACTTGACCAAGCTAAAAAAGCAAAGCATAAAGAAGGCGTTTATTACAATATTGATATGCAAGATAAGATGGCTTGGCGGATAGGGATTATTAGGCAGTTACGTCATGACTTTGCTCGAAATAAATTAGAGGTATGGTACCAACCTCAACTTGCACTAGATGACTTATCGCTAATTGGATGTGAGGCATTATTACGCTGGCCGGCAAGTGATGGCGTGTATATATCGCCGGCTGTGTTTGTGCCACTTGCAGAGGATGCGGGCTTAATTGTTGATATAGGGCAGTGGGTATTAGAACAAGCTTGCCAACAGCAAAAGCGCCTAGAAAATATGGGCACAGAAATTTGTATTGCAGTTAATGTGTCTGTTCCACAGTTTAAAGTAAAAGGTTATGCGCAAACTGTTAAAAATACATTGTTAAAATATGGTGTTAAGCCAAAAAACATAGAATTAGAAATCACCGAGAGCGTAGTAATGGATGAGCTGGAAACGGTTATTAGTACGCTAAGTGAGCTAAAAGAACTCGGAATGGAAGTTGCTATTGATGACTTTGGTACTGGTTTTTCGTCGCTGAGTTACATTCAAAGTTTACCTTTGGATCGGTTGAAAATAGATCGTGCATTTATTAAAGATTTACCAAATGACGACACTGGCGCTATTGCTGCCTTAGTTATATCTCTTGGTGCTAAGTTGGGCTTAAAAACGATTGCTGAAGGGGTCGAAACACAAGAGCAAGCCCAGTTCTTAAAAAATTTAGGATGCGATGAAGTACAAGGTTTTATGTATGCTAAACCCATGCCTGAAAATGAATTAATAGAATTTATAAATAAACGCTAAAAAGATTAACTTATTATTATTTAAGTTAGGGCGTGTTGAACTTTTGTGATTAATTTTGCAGCAGATTGTTTGGTATTTAGGCAAGGCAGAGCCTATGTAGTGTGGTTGTTCCC
>NZ_WTKW01000074.1:0-14473 GCF_011378745.1 Pseudoalteromonas sp. Z1A6 | reverse complement strand
GCCTAAAAACCAAACATACTGCTGCAAATTCACCCACCAAAGATCAATACGCCCTAGTGACTTGGCGTTTACTTAAACGGTTTTTTTGTGATTGTTTTTTACGTTTTCGGCGAGTAAACCATAAGTAAAAACCAGTACCTGCTAGCCACACTGGGCTCAAACCAATTACGCACCACAGTATTTTACTTATTAGCCCTGCAAAGTAGCCAAAATGAAGTTTTCTAAAACTATCAATTACCTGCCAGCCAACGCCTACTTCGCGAATATCCCAGTTAGCTATGTGCTCGCCTGTTAGCTTGTTATAGCTAACCGTATTGGCATACTCACTAGCAAGTGGGTTGGCGGTATCGACTTCGCCGAATAAGGTAATGTTTTCGTCAGGCTCGAGTGGCATAACTAAAAACGTACCGTTAAAAGTGGAGATTTGCTTTTTACTGTCATCAAGTATGCGTTGAAACGAAATATCGCTACTGTGTAGGTTTTTGGTTAGTACAAAGTGCTCTTCATCTGCGTGTTCAATAACTTCGTGATACCACACCGCCCAGTTAAAGTAGCCACCTGTGATAGCTAAAATAATAATGATGGGAGATCCTATAACCCCCGTCATTTTATGAATGTCGCTAAGTACAATTTGCAGTGTTGCACGCCAGCGCACACTAAATAGACGCTGCCAAAATTTACGATAAATAATAAGCCCAGTAATACCTAATACCAATAAAAACAGAGCAAAAAAGAAGCCTAGTACAGTGCCTGTTTGCCCTGGCAGGTTTTTAAAGTCGTTCAGTAAAAAAGTGTAATGTAGTTCTAAAAACCAATCGGTAAAATAATGGCTGGTACCAACAGGTTCAGACAAAATGTCACCCGTATACTGGTTTAAATGAAACTTATACCATTGCTCTGTGCCGCGTTTGACTAAGTAAACCCGATCAGCTGTATCATCGTTAAATATTTCCCAACTACCTACTACATATTCAGGGTAAGCATGCTCTGTTTTGGCAATTAACGTGTCGATTGGCATGCGCTCTGGCAGTGCATTTACAACAAAGTGGCTGCTTGGCATAAGCAAGCCATCTATTTCACTTTTAAAAACTAATACGCTCCCTGTAATACTAATAACAATCAATGGAATGATAGCTATTAGAGCGATCCAACTGTGAATTTTAAAAAGAGTTTTTCTCATAGGTAGTTTTATATACAGCAACTAATGACCTGCGCATGATAACAACTATCATTTTTATTTAATAGTTTGGCGGTGAGGCTTTCTATTAAACCGGTAAACCGTGAACTTAATTCTACGGTTTTTGTATACCTAGCTTGCCAGTACCTAAAACAAGAATGTCTTATTTAGTTGAGTTAAATTTACGCGGCTCTACAATGCCGCGCTCATAGTAAAAGCCTTTTAAAACAAATGTTTATTAAATGTTTTTATTTCCGTGTTTAATTAACATTTATGTAACGAGCGAGGTTGCTTTGGCGCATTATTTGCCTATATTGTCTTCATTTATTTTGGTTTTTAGTTTTTTACCATTACTAAACAAAATTCGAAAAAATCGTAGTGTCTCAGGTTTATCACTATTGATGATGACGTTTGGGTTAGCACAAAGCCTATATTTTATAACCTACAATATTTATTTTGAGCGTTTTTATATTGCGTTACCATTTATTGTAACCGGTGCGTTAAGCGGACTTATTTTGTATTTTTTTGCACGTTATAACGCAGCTAAACGAGAACGGGTACAGTTGTTTACTATGCTAGGTTTTTCGTTACTGCCTTTTTCACTACTTTTGAATTCAAGCCTCGATACTGCAACGGTATTAAGCGCTTTAACGTATGTTGGCCTTGTGATGAGTTCGGTACGTGTTATGCCGCAAACTTATAAAACATTGCGTACGGGTAATGTAAGTAATTTAAGCGCGCGCTACTTTAGCTTGCAGTTTATTGCTGGTATTTGCGGCTTAGTTGTTGAGCTTACAACAGCGGCTCCAAGCACAGCGCACTTACTTATGTTTATTATGCTGTTGCTTACCAATGCTGTGCAATTTGGTTGTATGCAATATTATAGAATGCGGCCTGTAATGGCTTAAAGCCAAAATAAAAGTGCTAATTTAGTTTAGGTATGGCAGTTTTAAGCTATTAATCATTACAAAGTTTAAACAATGCAATTAGCTATTCATCAAATTGATGCGTTTACGAATGAGTTATTCAAAGGTAACTATGCGGCAGTGATCCCACTAAAATCGTGGTTAAGTGACGATTTAATGCTAAAGATTGGCGCTGAGAATAACGTATCTGAAACTGCTTTTACCTGCCTGCAAGACGATGGCAGTTTTGTTATTCGTTGGTTTTCGCCGTTAATGGAAATCGATTTTTGTGGTCACGCCACACTTGCGGCTGCCTATGTTTTATGTGAAGAGCATAACATATCGCAAATTCGCTTTATTGCTGATGCGGTGGGCGAGCTAATCGTTAATAAAAACGCTGATGGTAGCTTTGCAATGACCTTTCCAAAACAAGCACCGGTTGAAGTGCAAAATGTGCCTCAGCAACTGCTTGACGGCCTGTCTATACAACCGAGTAAAGTGCTTAAAAATCGCCAAGCCTACTTTGTTATTTATGAAAACGCCGATCAAATACTTGAATTAAAAACTAGCTCAGAGCTTTTAAAAACGCTTTATCCACTTGATGTAGTGGCCACTGCTGCAAGTGCTGAATATGATTTTATATCTCGTTATTTTTGGCCTGCAAGCGGTGGTGACGAAGATTATGTAACAGGCTCTATTCATACTGGCTTGGCACCTTACTGGGCGCAGCAATTGGGTAAAACTACGTTAAGCGCTTATCAGGCTTCAAGCAGAGGCGGGTATTTACTATGTGAAGTGGGTGATACAACCGTCACCTTAACGGGGCATGCTGTAAGGTATTTAAAAGGCACTATTTATATTTGATCTGTGAATTAAGTGATAAAAAAGGCCACGTTAAACGTGGCCTTGGTTTACTCAATTAGTAGAGATATTTTACGCTTCTAGTGCCTTTGCAATTAAGCGATCAATATATTTTTTATGCGCTTTAGTTGCTGTATCTGCACCCCAAGCAATACTGGTATCGGCTATTTGAGTTAGCTGATATAACGCAGCTGTTTTAGCTAAGTTATCGTACTTACTTGCTTTGCCAAGACCTGCAATTGCGATTAGCTGGTTAACATACTCAATTTGTAAGTTGTGACTAATAGAGTTTGCGTCTTTGCTTTTCACAAAAATATTAGCGGTTAAATCTTGCATAAACTGAGTTAGGCTATATTCATTACCGTACAAAGCAGTATCAGAAATACGCAGTAATACCGCTGGGTGTAATAGCTGTGCAAGTACAGACTTTTGCATCCCTAAAATCATTTGGTGTGCTTTAGGGTCTTCATTTTTACCAAAGTGATTAAAGCCACGACGTTGCAGTTGCAAGTAGCTATATAGAGGTTGCATGTTTTGTAGTACGTCTGGTGCAAATACAAACTTTGCGAGTATATCCATCGCTTGTGTTTGACGCTCAAGCGATACCGGTGTAAATGGTTTATCTGCGTTTGCATCACCCACTACAGCACGCTCAACGTACACACCACCAATTTGGCGAGAAACAACACCCGCTTGAGCTCTGTACTGACCAAATAAGCTATTAGCAGAGGTAACAAGCTGTTGGTAAGACTCACCTTTAACTGTTGCTTTATCTTTTAGCTCAGTAAATAATTTATTAATTAACGCCATACGATCTGCGCCATAGGCCGCAGGATTTGACGACAAATCACCAATCATTACACGTGGATCGATATGGCGACCTGGTGCGCGCATATCGTCTGCATCGTTACCAAAGGCAAGGGCATGTTCACTTGAACGAGCAAGTATTTTTTCAAGTCTAGCTTGCTCAGCAGCTTCATCTGCAAGTGCTACGCTGTAGCCATAGTTAATTGCCCAATCATCGTAAGGACCTGGTTTTGTTTGAAAAATATCACCTTGCTGCATACCAATTGGGGCAATGTTAGCCGGTGCATAATCCATAACAGAACCGGTTACTATGCCTTGGGTTTTGTTTTTGTCGTGTACTTCTTTTTCATCCCACAAAATAGATGATTTCATATTGTGGTTAAGACCTAAAGTATGGCCAACTTCGTGAAGTACCAATTGCGTTAGACCTTGGCGAAGCATTTCTTTATCTTCAATTTTGTCGCCGCTAGCAAGACCTTTGGCAAGCATTAGATTTTGTTGAATCTCATGCCCTAGTGAGCAATTTAGCTCACCGGTATTTGTTGTTTCACCGTGGCTCATTGTTCCTTGAGTGAAAAGTGTGTCATAAATCCAGCGGTTTTTCATAAATACAAACTCAAGCATAATGTCTGAGCCCAGTATTTCGCCTGTTAATGGGTTAGCAAGTGCTGGTCCGTATCCGCCAAATGGAGGCTTAGGTGACGAAGTCCAACGCAGTACGTTGTAATTAATATCGCCCGCATCCCAGTCTGCATCATCTGGTTGTACTTTTACCTCTAAGGCATTTTTAAAACCGGCTTTTTCAAAAGAAGTATTCCACGTTAAAACAGCGTCACGAATAGTATCGCGCCATTGGATAGGTGTGGTGTTTTCTATCCACCAAGTAATTGGTTTTACTGGCTCTGAAAGTGCTGCACTAGGGTCTTTCTTTTGTAGATCCCAACGTTTTATAACATCTTCATAAGGTGCCCAATCGGTAGATGTCATTTGATCAAATTGATTTGTAAAATAACCAATGCGCGCATCATCCATACGTGGTGCGTAGTTATTGCTAGGTAAAGCAACAAACGAGTGCTGAACTTTTACCGATACGCTACGTGGGTCGCTTACTGCATTTGAGCCACGTACCGTTGGGCTTGGGTTAGTAAATACGTAATCAACAACCACGTCTAGATTATTAGGGTATGGGCGCTGTTTAATAATGCGTGATTTTTTATCGTCTAATTTGCCTACTTTAAAGCGCTTTTTGGCGTTTTTATCAGCTGGATTTGGCGTAGGTGATACTTTATGAAGTGCTTCGCTTAAAAATAACTTATTTACGTTGAATGCTATTTTACCGTCTTCTTCTTTTTCTATTTTAATGCTCGCAAGTACCGCTTCACTAATATTGGCATCACTCGCTTTTGAAATTGCACTGTTTTCGTCAAATTTGTAGCGAGGTGTTTTGCTAATGATATCGATACGATCAAAGTATTTTCTAAATTCAATTAACTTAGTTTCACGGTACGAACCACGATAATGGCCTGCATCTGTAACGCCATCGACAGTGTGCGCAAAATATACAAACGGCGTATTAAGTTGGGACTCGTTAATCACCATAAGGTGCTTACCGGTTTTTTCGTCTTGATAAAGGCTAAATATACCGGCAAATTCGGTTTGTCCTTTGATCATTTCGCTAAGTGTTTTTGGCTCTTTTTCGTCTTTTTTATCGGCTGCAAATGCATGGCTGCCAAACGCTAAGCTAAGCGCAAGGGTGATGGTCGTTAATTTCATTTTGAGACTTTTAATATTTGTTAATTTAATTGGACTGTACGTAAATTAATTTAATTTCGCACATCTTCGCGACGAAATTTAAGTGTACAACGCTAATTAACTGATATTAATAAACAAAAGTTTGTAACAAAATATAACAAATGAGGTGAGCTGCATGCAAAGTTATTTTTATAGCCCTAAATAGCAGTGGTTTATATGTATTTGCAACAGTTGCTTACAAATGTCACCTTAATGTTTCATATGGCTCTGGTATTATGACGTTAATAGAATTTTGGGGATAATAGGATATGCAAACAAATTCACTTAGATGGGTTTTTCCATTTGTAGCGCTAATTGTTGGTGTTGTTGGCTTTATGGGAATAAATGCCATTGCACAAGAGCCAGAAAAAAAAGAAGTAATTGATACTCGTCCAACAGTGCAAGTTGAGCCAGTGGCTGCAAACGATCATCAAGTTATTATTAATAGCTACGGTGAAGTAAAGCCTCTTGAAAGTACACAGCTTTCGGCGCAGGTGTCGGGTGAAGTGTTAAGTTGGCATCCTAATTTTGTAGCCGGCGGCATCGTTGCTCGCGGTGAAACGTTATTTACTATCGAAAAAGACAACTACGAAGCAGCAGTACTTGTTGCAGAGGCAGAAATTGCTCGTGCACAAGCAGGCTTAATTGAAGAGCAGGCCCAAGCTCAAGTAGCCGCAGATGAAGCAAAGCGTTTTCCAAGTAAAGCGCGTACCGACTTATTTTTACGTAAGCCTCAAGTGTTAAGTGCGCAGGCATCTGTAAAGTCGGCGCAAGCTGCATTAAAACGTGCACAACGTGACTTAGATAATTGTGAAGTAACAGCCCCTTACGATGCATTGGTTATTAGCCGAAATGTAGGTGTTGGTCAATTTGTCACTATGGGTTCGCAAGTTGCTGAGCTCAATAATATTGAAACTGCTGAAGTGATTATTCCTATAGCAGGGTTCGATAGCGTTTTTTTACCAGAGCGTATTAAAGGTATTACCGCAACGATTATTCAAAAAGGCCTAAACAGCTTCACCCGTGAAGGTGTAATTGACCGCGACCTAGGGATTGTTGATAACGCTACGCGTATGAGTAGTCTAGTAGTGCGTATAGAAGACCCATACGGTCTTAAAAACATACAACCAGCCATTAAGTTTGGCAGCTACGTACAGGTGAATTTTGCAGGTGCAATGCTTAATAATATTTACCGTTTACCGCAAGCTTTAGTTAACAATCAAACTGTGTGGGTAGTAAACGAAAATCAAGAACTAGAGCCTCGCAAAGTAACGGTTATTCGAGAAGAGGGTGAGTATTTTTATATTAGCAGTGGTTTAAATGCCGATGACAAACTCGTTATTACTTTACCTGAATACCCGCAAAAAGGAATGCAGGTTAAAATTGCAGGTGTAGCTGCAAAACCTGAAAGCTCAGAAACGAGCACTTCAAACACGCAACAGCTGTAGGGTGTAATAGTTATGAGCGAGTCAATACAACAAAAACAAACAGGGCTAATTGCCTACTTTGCTAATAATTCAGTAGCCGCTAATTTAATGATGTTTTTTATCATTATTATGGGGGCTATAAGTTACTTTACGATTCAGCGTCAAATGTTTCCTAATGTAGAGATTAACTACATTAATATTGAGGCTAATTACCCAGGTGCCTCTCCTCAGGAAATAGAAGAAAGTATTCTTATAAAAGTTGAAGAGTCACTTAAAGATATAACCGAAATTAAAAAAGGCGTGTATCGCGCATTTAGAAATGGCGGTACAGCCAGCCTGGAAATAAACACCGATGCAAAACTTACCGATGTGCTTGATAAAGTAAAGTTGCGTGTTGATGGTATTGCGACTTTTCCGGCGGGTATGGAACCGGTCACCATAAGTCAGGTTGAGTTTAGGCAAGACGTAATAGGTATGACGCTCGTTGCTGACTTACCACTTACAGAGCTTAAGCCTATAGCAAACCAAATAGAGGATGAGTTACTACAGTTATCTAACGTGTCGTTAGTGGTAAACGATGTTCCTCTTGATGAAATAGCAATTGAAATAGAGCCCGATACGCTGCGCCAATATAATCTAACCCTTAGTGATGTGATGAATGCGGTACGCCGTTACTCAGCTAACTTTTCGGCGGGGCAGCTAAAAACAGACGCAGGTGTTATTTCTGTTCGCGTCGAGAATCAGTTTTACTCGGGTGAAGAGTTTAGGCAAATTCCGGTAAAAATTGGCGAGTATGGCGCTAAAGTTTTACTGCAAGATATTGCAGTTATTAAAGATCAATTTACCGAAGGTGAGCGCTACTTTAAGTTTAATGGCGAAAACGCGGTGTATTTATCGGTAAAAGCAACGCAAGAGCAAAACATGATTCCCGTTGCGGATTCGGTTAAAGCGTTTATTGATCAAAAAAATAAGCAGCTACCGCCAGGTATTCGATTAGAGCCATTAATGGATATGACCTACTACCTAAATGCTCGCCTTGATATGATGAAAGCTAACCTGTTTCAAGGTGCTATTTTAGTGGCAATTATGTTGTCGTTATTCTTGCGTTTTAAACTAGCGCTTTGGGTAATGATTGGCTTACCTGTTTGTTTTTTAGGGGCCATGATGATGATGCCACTATTTGGCATTAGCATTAATATTATTTCGTTATTCGCTTTTATAATGGTGCTTGGCATAGTGGTGGATGATGCCATAGTGATAGGGGAAGCTGCCTACACCGAAGTTGAAAAAAGCGGCGGTGGTGTAGAAAATGTTGTGCGTGGCGCTAACCGAGTCGCGACCCCTGCAACCTTTGGTGTGTTAACAACAATTGCTGTATTTGCACCATTCACAATGTCGAGCGGGCCAGAAAGTGCCTTCTTTTATGGTATAGCCGTTGTAGTAATGCTGTGTTTAGTATTTAGTTTGATTGAATCAAAGCTGATACTGCCAGCTCACATTGCTCATACGCACTTTTCGCCGATTAAAAAAGGTGGTTGGCGCGATCGCTTCAACACACGCTTTTTTGGTTTCGTAAATGGGCCATACAAACGTTTTATTGCTAAGTGTGTTGATTGGCGCTGGACTGTTTTGTTTGCTTTTATTGCAATGTTTATAATCAGTATTGCACTTATTACGTCTAATAAAGTACGTACAGTTCCAACTCCTAAAGTGCCGCACGACTTTCCACAAATTCAAGTAGAAATGAACGACAACGTTTCTGACTTACAAACCATTGCTGCTATTCGTGAAATAGAAGCTATGGTACTTAGAGTCGATGAAGAAACTGAACGTGAGTTTGGCCAAAAGATTATTCGTGATGTATTGGTATTTAATCAAGGCAGAACCGAGTCGCAGTTACTAGCTCCATTAGTTGACGAAGATTCACGTCCATACAATGCATTTGAACTTTCGCGTCGCTGGCGTGAGGCTATGCCGACTATTGCTGGTATTAAGTCGTTAACTATTCAAGACGATGTTGGTGGCGGCGGTGGTAATGGCGGCGGCGAGTTTGGCTATTTACTGTATGGCTCAGACATAGATACTTTAAATCAAGCGGGTCGTCGTTTTATTCAATTACTTCAACAGCAAAAAGGGTTGTTTGATATTAGCTCAACCATAGATCCTGCGAGCAAAGAAGTGCAAATGAGCCTTAAACCCGTTGCTTACGATTTAGGCTTAGATTTAGCCGGTATTGCAAATCAAGTGGGTGCTAGTTTTTATGGTGGCGAAGCACAGCGTGTAATCCGAAACGGCGAAGAAGTACGCGTAATGGTACGTTACCCTAAGCTGACTCGTGAGGCATTTTCATCGCTTAAACACACCGTTGTTACTACCCCACAAGGGCGAGAAGTACTTCTTGGTGATGTAGTAGAGCTAACAGAAACGCCAGGTATTAGCTATATACGCCGCGAAGGTGGTTACCGTACCGTGTATGTTTATGGCAATATTGATGAAGAGCAAATTGAGCCAGGCGAAGTGGTTAAGCAAGTAAAAGAAAATCTACTGCCACAGCTAATAGAAGAATTCCCAAGTGTTAAATCAGAGCTTGGTGGCGCAATAGAAGAGCAGCAAGCTCAAGCTAATGAGCAAATAATGTTTTTTATTGGCGGAATGATTTTAGTATACATACTGCTAGCTGTGCCGCTTAAAAGCTATTCACAACCGCTTATTGTAATGTCGGTTATTCCGTTTAGTTTAACCGGGGCTATTTGGGGTCATTACTGGTTTGATTTAGATATGAGCTTAATGTCGGGCTTTGGCTTAATTGCCGCCGCAGGTGTTGTGATAAATGACTCACTTGTAATGACCGATTACGTTAACCAAGTTCGCCGCGAAGGTGTTAGCGTTAAAAATGCAGTAATAGAAGCTGGTTGTGCTCGCTTTAGAGCAATACTATTAACGTCGATAACAACTTTTGCCGGTGTGCTACCTATTATGTTTGAAACAAGCTTGCAGGCTAAGTTTGTAATACCTATGGCAGTAGCACTTGGCTTTGCTGTTATGTTTGCAACGTTAATAACGCTTATATTAGTGCCATGCCTATATATTATTTTAGGTGATATTGGTGCGGTGTTTAAGCGCCCGTTTAAAGGTCGAGCTGCTAAAGTCTCAATAAATAGTTAATAGACATTAAAGTAAAAAAAGCCCTGAATGGTTAACCGTTCAGGGCTTTTTTATTATCTTTTTAATGCAACTTAAATACTGCAGTAAAATTAATCTTTAAATTGCTTATGGCAATCTTTACAGCCTTTAGCCCATGCGCCAAAAGCTTTACCAATTACGGCTTTATCGCCCGATTGAGCAGCTAACGCTAGCTTATCTGCATTTGCCGCAAAAGCATTCGCTTTTTTAACGAAGGTTGCATTTTCGGCCCAAACAGCAGCAAGTGCCGCTGTGTCGCCTTTATCGGTTCCTTCGTAAAACGCTTCCCATGGCATTTTTGAAAGTGCAGCAGCGTTGTTAGCACGCATTTTAAATTGCTCTGCGTCAAAAGGTACTTTACCTTTTAGCATTGCGCCCATGTCACCAATTTGCACTGAGATCATTGAAAACGCTGCTTGGCGGTATTCAATTGCATCAGTTGGCTCTTTAAATGCAGTGTTTGCAGATACGCTAAATGCACACGTAGCCATTGCTATTGTTGCTAATACTTTTTTCAATTTCATGTTTGCCCCTTTTAAAGTAATTGTTAATCCTGTTCTATATTAGCTTCTTTGAATGTTCAAGTTAATATATGTGCTTAATAATTGTTTCTTTAACTAAGCATACAATGATTACCCTATCGTTACATCTATTGTATTTGTTGTTAATGACTGTAAACACCTCGTTGTTATTTTTATTCCTATTGTGTAACTTGCCCCTATCATAAAAATAACTAACAAAGAGAGTTTATGAAAAATAATATTTTTAAAATGTCAGCATTGTCTGCTGCAATAGTGGTTTCACTTTCTGGTTGTGGAAGTAGTGATGACGATAATAAAAGCAGCGTACCATTAGTTACTGACGTAGCGCCTAAAGCGAGTGATGTTGTTGTTGCAGATTTAAAACAATGGATCCCTGTTACTGCAGAATTTAAAGCCAGCGATAACGATGGTGATGCACTTACATTTAGCTTCACTGAAAATGGTGAAGCAGTGGTTGCAGAAGATGGCGTATTCACATTTAGTCACGGCACTCTAACTGTAGAGGGAACATCATTTACTTATGTTCCAATGTCGGATGATGATGCAGTTATTGATTACACTGTAAACGCAAATGGTAAAGCGGCTTCTGCGCAAATAAACATTTCAGGAGTTGTTGGTGACCCATTAGCAAATCAACAATGGCACCTAAATAATACAGGCCAAAAAGCATACTCATTAAGTGATGAAATGAAGCAGGGCTTAGTTAATTTATACGTAAGCCTATTCGGTGATACCGAAGAGGAAGCGCAAGCAAGTGTTGATGCTAGTTTTGCTAATGCAGAAGCTACAGGGTTGGTTGCTGGTGAAGATATGAATGTAACAGCCGCTTATGCTCAAGGCGTTACAGGAGCTGGTGTAACTGCTGTTGTTGTTGACTCGGGTATGGAAATTCGCCACGAAGATTTAGTAGATAACGTATTACCAAATCGTTCTTTAAACCTTAACGCTGAAGCGCTAGATCGTACAGACCCTACAAGTACATCAAACAGTGGTGACCACGGAACAAGTGTTGCCGGCTTAATTGCAGCAAAAGGTTGGAATGGCAAAGGCGGCCGTGGTGTTGCACCTGATGCTGGCTTAATCGGTATGAACTACCTTGGTGGAGATAAAGTAGCACAAACTGATTTACTTGCTCATGGCTTCCCTGGTAGTGGTATTAGTACGTCTGAAAATATTTCAGCCTTTAACCGTAGTTACGGTATTACGTTCCCTGCATTCTTTGGCTATTCAGAACTAGATGAAGCAATTGAATCCTACCCTAACCTTAACCTTCGTGATGGTAAAGGTGCGCTAAACATGAAATCTAGTGGTAACTCATTCATTGATGGCGACAGAGAAGGCTCGTTTTGTGCTGATAATGGTGCAAATGACTTAGGTTTAACTTGTTACAATGGCGCTTTTGAGCCAAGCCAAGGGCATCCTTATTACTTGAGTGTTGCTGCAGTAAATGCGAACGGGAAGCATACTAGCTATTCTACAGCGGGTGCTAACGTAATGGTGTCGGCTCCAGCGGGTGAGTATGGTCGTTTTGCACCTGCAATGGTAACAACAGATCAAATGACGTGTATTAATGGTTATTCAGGTTTCAATGGTGGTTCTATTGCAGCATGGGCTGAAGCTTACGGTGAAGAGTTTGCTGCAAGTCAATATCCATTTAACTACCCAGGCCATGCAGACAATGCAAGCTGTAACTATACTTCAACGTTTAATGGCACATCATCTGCTGCGCCAAATGCATCGGGTGTGGTATCGTTAATTCTTTCGGCTAATCCAGATTTAACATGGCGTGACGTTCGCCATATCCTTGCATCAACTAGCACTTTAATTGATGCAGATAATGCTGCTGTTAAATTAACAGTTGGTGAAGGCGAATTTGTTGCACACGACGGTTGGATTGAAAACTCTGCCGGTTATAACTTCAATAACTTATATGGTTTTGGTCGTGCTGATGCTGGAGCTGCGGTTTCTATGGCGAAGGCTTACGATGTTGCTTTAGGTGAACAAGTTATTACTCAGTGGAGCGGTGTTGGTTCAGTAATTGCTGAAGACGCACTTGCACTAGAAATTCCAGATAACAATGCAACGGGTCTTACACAAGAAATTGAAGTGACTGAAGAGCTAAGCATTGAAGCAATGCAGTTTAAGTTAGATGTAAGTAATGCTGAGATGGGCTTTGGCTTAAGCGATGGTACACAAACTTCAGCCGGAACAGATTTAGCTATAGAAGTTACATCGCCAGCGGGTACACGTAGTGTATTACTGTCCTCTAAACAAGCGATGCTATACCCAGCATACGATACTTCAACTGGGTTCAGTAGTGGGTATGTTTTAAAAGATGCTGTAATGCTTTCAAATGCGTTTTATGGTGAGTCGACTAAAGGTACTTGGACGGTTCGTTTACTAGATACAAGTGCAAATAGTTATGCATTTAGTGATGCTCCGGATAATATTTTTGGTGGCGTAATCACGGGTATTACTAACAATAGCTCAGCGAGTATTTTAGAGGGTGTGTCTTTACGCGCATTCGGTCACGCAGGTCAAGAGTAAGGATTATGAAAATGAAAATAAATAAATTAATTGTATTAAGTACTGCTGCGTGTATTTCTTTAAGCGCTTCGGCAAACACAAGCTTTGATGAAAGGCTTCAATTACCAAAAAAACAAGTATCTACTATTAAGTATACTAAAGCTGACTTTGGCTCTTATAAAGTAGAGAGAAATTTACGCTTAGTTCCATCAAGTGTTGCTGCCGATGAGCATGTAGTTATGCAAAAAGGCGATATGGCAGTTGTAGACGTTGCAAGTAAATCTGATTTAGTAACTAAAGGAACTTTAGTACGTAATGTTTTAACTAATAGCTTAAGTTCTTTATCAGGTAATATTACGGTACTTTTAAGAGATGGTATTACTGCTAGCGACGTTGCTGCAGCGGCTGGATTAAAAGTGGTGTCTGTATTTCCTGGTACTAAGATTGCCGTTTTAGCAGTGAATGATGGACAAGATATTTTAGTTGCAGCAGAGCAGTTAAATGCTTCAGGTTATGCTAAAGAAGCTAGAATTGAAGTACTAGAGACGATTTATACTGCGCAATAAGTTATTTTATTAAATAAGCTTATTTAATAAAAACCCCGAGTAATATTAGTTATTCGGGGTTTTTTTATGAAAAGTTAATCATTAATTCCTATATCGGCAAATATCATCCCGCGACGCATGCTGCGGGTTGCTAAAAACACTTCACCTAATAACGAAATAAATGCACAAATAAGTAACGCCATGGCAGCTACAAAACAACAAGCAATAGTCACGCTTAAGTTAATTGATTGAATGTGTGACAAGAATAAAAACATAACCACAGCACATACAAGTAAGGCACTTAATACACTTAAACTAAAAGCAATATGTATAAAACGCGATCTTTTTAATAAAGCGCGCAGTTCTGTTGCTAGCGACTTACTAAAATCGTCATCTGTATTTACTTTTAATCTTCGCTCCAATAAGCGCGCTCTGTCGGTAATTCGTGCTAAGCGATTAGATAAAACACCTAAAGTTGCTGCTATACCTGTGATTAAAAATACGGGAGCAACGGCCGTTTGAATTACTTTTGCCATTGTTAAAATGTTAATTACTTCGCTATTCATAATTCTCTTTTTACAGCTATTATTTTTTCTATACGGATGAGAACAGTAATATAAAAAATAGAATTAGGAAAGTTAAGTATCAGCTCTAATGTGGAAGGCCATGCCTAACCAATATATTTGAAATTTGGGTAATGATATTGAAA
>NZ_WTKW01000073.1:0-14560 GCF_011378745.1 Pseudoalteromonas sp. Z1A6 | reverse complement strand
ATTAACTTATAATCAGCGGCCTTTTTGTATTAAGGTAAAAATTTATTTTTACTGTGCAAAAAGTACGAAACCAATTTTTAAACTGGGAAGCCGTTAGAGTACGCGTCCTCGCGCGCACAAGGCTGAGACCCACCAAATGAGGTATTTATAATGGCTAAAAAAGTTGAAGCTCTAATCAAGCTACAAGTTGCCGCTGGTATGGCTAATCCTAGTCCTCCAGTAGGTCCTGCACTAGGTCAACACGGTGTAAACATCATGGAATTCTGTAAAGCGTTTAACGCACGTACAGAGTCTATCGAAAAAGGCGCTCCAGTTCCTGTAGTGATCTCTGTTTACGGTGACCGTTCATTTACGTTCGACATGAAAACGCCACCTGCTGCTTACTTACTTAAGAAAGCTGCTGGTATCAAGTCAGGCTCAGGCCGTCCTAACACTGATAAAGTAGGCACAGTAACTCGTGCTCAACTTGAAGAAATTGTTGAGACAAAACGAACTGACCTTACAGCTGCCGATATGGACGCAGCGGTTCGCACTATCGCAGGTTCTGCGCGTGCGATGGGCTTGAACGTAGAGGACTAAGAAATGGCTAAATTAACTAAACGTATGCGTACTATCCGCGAAAAAGTGGAAGTAACAAAAGATTACGAAATCAATGAAGCAGTTGCTCTTTTAAAAGAGTTAGCGACAGCTAAATTCGTAGAAAGTGTTGACGTTGCCGTTAACCTTGGTATCGATGCTCGTAAATCTGATCAAAACGTTCGTGGTGCTACTGTACTACCTAACGGTACTGGTCGTGACGTTCGTGTTGCTGTATTCACACAAGGCGCTAATGCAGAAGCTGCAAAAGAAGCCGGTGCTGAATTAGTAGGCATGGAAGATCTTGCTGAACTAGTTAAAAAAGGCGAGATGAACTTTGACGTTGTTGTTGCATCACCAGACGCTATGCGTGTTGTTGGTCAACTAGGTCAAATCTTAGGCCCACGTGGTCTAATGCCAAACCCTAAAACTGGTACTGTAACGCCTAACGTTGCAGAAGCAGTTAAAAATGCTAAAGCAGGTCAAGTACGTTACCGTAATGACAAAAATGGCATCATCCATACTACTATTGGTAAGGTTGATTTCACTGCAGAGCAATTACAACAAAACCTTGAGTCTCTAATTGTTGCGCTTAAGAAGGCTAAACCTTCTCAAGCTAAAGGTATTTACTTGAAGAAAGTAACTATCTCTACAACAATGGGCGCAGGTGTTTCTGTTGACCAAGGCACTTTAAGCACAACTGTAGCTTAATTAGTGTTTACATGGCGTGAAATTTGTACTATAATTTCGCGCCATTTTGTTGATTAATTTATTAATTAGCAAAGTAAAGAATTCGGGTTGAAGTCCATAATTTCGTTAAGCCTTCGGGGTTAACGATAAATTGGGCTTCCGTCCAAGACCGTAGGTGGCTTCGGCCTTAATATTCACCTACGTAGACGGTGTAGACCCCAGATAGATTTTTCCTAATCCTTCTGGCTCTCGCCGTAAAAAGCATCTCTACCTTGTTTGGTAGGGAAGAGTAGAACAGGGGAATCCGATAATCGGTATCCCCATTAAACCAGGAGTAACACCCATGGCTTTAAATCTTCAAGGCAAAAAAGCAATAGTTGCTGAAGTCAACGAAGCAGCCAATGGTGCTCTATCTGCAGTTGTTGCAGATTCTCGTGGTGTAACAGTTGGCGCAATCACTGCCCTTCGTAAAGAAGCTCGTGCAAATGGTGTTTGGATGAAAGTTGTCCGTAACACTTTAGCAAAACGTGCTCTTGAAGGAACAGATTTTGAGTGTCTTTCTGATTCATTTGTTGGTCCAAGCTTAATCGCTTTCTCATCAGAGCACCCAGGTGCTGCTGCGCGTATCTTTTCAGATTTCGCGAAAAAGAATGAGAAATTCGAGCTTAAAACGGCCGCTTTTGAAGGAAATGTTGTTGATGCAGCAATGCTTGCTACATTACCTACATACGATGAAGCTGTTGCACGCTTAATGAGTGCTATGAAAGAAGCGTCTGCTGGCAAATTGTGTAAAACAATTGAAGCAGTACGTGTACAGAAAGAAGAGCAAGCTGCTTAATTTTAAGCTGTTTAATCACTTTCGGTGTAAAATTTATTTGGACGTAATGTCCGTTAATTATTAGGAAATTTGTAATGTCTGTATCTAAAGACCAAATCCTTGACGCAATTGCTGAAATGTCAGTAATGGACGTTGTTGCTCTTATCGAAGCAATGGAAGAAAAATTCGGCGTAACTGCTGCAGCTGCAATGGTAGCTGGTCCAGCTGCTGAAGCTGCTGAAGAGAAAACAGAATTTGACGTAATCCTTACTGGCGCTGGCGCTAACAAGGTTTCTGCAATCAAAGCTGTTCGTAGCGCAACTGGCCTTGGCCTTAAAGAAGCGAAAGCTCTTGTTGAAGCTGCTCCTACACCTGTTAAAGAAGGTGTATCTAAAGAAGAAGCTGAAGCACTTGCAAAAGATCTTACTGAAGCTGGTGCTGAAGTTGAGGTTAAGTAATTTAGCTTTTGCTAAGTTCGCTGTCTGAGAAATCAGGCAAGGGCTGGTGATTATTTAATCACCGGCCTTTTTGCGCTATAGAGTGATGCACTCTTTTAGTTCAAATAAAATCTGATTTTTTCTTTACTTTCAACGCTTTATAGTTTGCTAGTGTTAAAGTGGGATCTAATTAGAACAACAGTTAAATGTTGTAAAATCTTGGCATAGCTGCCAGTTAAGTCTGTTCTTACAAGAACAGGTCGGGTCAAAGATCAGCAAGCTGAGGAACCCCATGGCTTACTCTTATTCTGAAAAGAAACGTATCCGTAAGGATTTTGGTAAACGTCCACAAGTTTTGGATATACCTTTTTTACTGTCTACACAGTTAGAATCGTTTAAAAAATTCTTAGTGCCGGACGCTGATGGCGATCATGGTTTGGAAGCTGCCTTCCGTTCTGTGTTCCCTATTAAAAGCTACTCGGGAAATTCTGAGCTTCAATACGTAAGTTACCGTATTGGTGAGCCAGTTTTCGATGTAAAAGAATGTCAAATTCGCGGTGTGACTTATTCTGCTCCACTTCGCGTGAAACTGCGTCTTGTTGTTATGGACAAAGAAGCACCAGGCACAGTTAAAGACATTAAAGAGCAAGAAGTTTACATGGGCGAAATTCCGCTCATGACAGATACCGGTACTTTTGTAATCAATGGTACAGAGCGTGTTATCGTTTCTCAGCTACACCGTAGCCCTGGTGTATTCTTTGATAACGACCGCGGTAAAACCCATTCATCGGGTAAAGTATTATATAACGCACGCGTTATACCTTACCGTGGTTCATGGTTAGACTTCGAATTTGATGCAAAAGATAACTTATATGTACGTATTGACCGCCGTCGTAAATTACCGGCGTCTATCATCCTACGTGCACTAGATTATTCTAGCGAACAAATCCTAGATATGTTCTTCGATAACACTACGTTTGAAGTAACGAACGGTAAAGTTCTTATGGAACTTGTACCTTCGCGTTTACGTGGTGAAACTGCCGCTTTTGATATCAAGAGCGAAGACGGTGAAGTATTTGTTGAAAGCGGTCGTCGTGTTACGGCTCGCCACATCAAGAGCATCGAGAAGAAAGGCATTAAGCAATTAGAAGTACCACATGAGTACATCATTGGCCGTATTGTAGCTAAAAACTATGTTGATGAGTCAACTGGTGAAGTTATTGCAAATGCAAATGACGAGCTAACTCTAGAGCTAATGGCTGAATTGGTTAAAGCCGGTTACACTAAAATTGATACGTTATATATCAATGAAGTGGACAGCGGTGCTTACATGTCAAATACTTTGAACATTGACTCTGCAAGCAGCCGTTTAGAAGCACTAGTAGAAATTTACCGCATGATGCGCCCAGGCGAGCCACCGACGAAAGACGCGGCTGAAGCCTTATTCCAGAACTTGTTCTTCTCTGAAGAACGTTATGACTTATCTACTGTAGGTCGTATGAAGTTCAATAGCCGTGTTGGTTACGATACAGACACAGGCCCTGGTACATTAAGCAAAGAAGACATCGTGTCTGTTATGAAAGTATTAATTGCTATTCGTAACGGTCAAGGCGATGTTGATGATATCGATCACTTAGGCAACCGTCGTATACGTAGTGTTGGCGAAATGGCTGAGAACCAATTCCGTGTTGGTCTAGTACGTGTTGAACGTGCTGTACGTGAGCGTTTAAGCTTAGGTGACCTTGACGCGATAATGCCACAAGATCTTATTAACGCTAAGCCTATTTCGGCAGCGGTTAAAGAGTTCTTCGGCTCGTCTCAGTTATCACAGTTTATGGACCAAAATAACCCACTATCAGAAGTTACGCATAAACGTCGTATCTCTGCATTAGGTCCGGGCGGTCTAACTCGTGAACGTGCAGGCTTTGAAGTACGTGACGTTCACGTAACTCACTATGGTCGCGTATGTCCAATCGAGACTCCTGAGGGTCCAAACATCGGTCTAATTAACTCATTGTCTACGTACGCACGTACAAATGACTACGGTTTCTTAGAAACACCTTACCGCAAAGTGGTAGACGGTGTTGTAACTGATGAAGTTGATTATTTATCAGCCATTGAAGAAGGTCAGTTTGTTATCGCACAGGCGAATTCAAACTTAACTGAAACCAATGAGTTTGTTGATGAACTTATCCCATGTCGTCACAAAGGTGAATCTACCTTTATGGGTCGCATGGACCAGCAGTATATGGATGTATCACCACAACAGGTGATCTCTGTAGCGGCAGCACTTATCCCGTTCCTAGAACACGATGATGCTAACCGTGCATTGATGGGTTCAAACATGCAACGTCAAGCAGTACCAACATTGAAAGCGGATAAGCCGTTAGTAGGTACTGGTATTGAGTTAACACTAGCGAAAGACTCTGGTGTAACTATCGTTGCTAAACGTGGTGGTGAAGTAATGTATGCTGACGCAAGTCGCATCGTTGTAAATGTACATGAAGAAGAACGCATCCCTGGTGAAGCGGGCATCGACATCTACAACTTAACCAAATACACACGTTCAAACCAAAATACATGTATTAACCAAAAACCAACTTGTATGGTTGGCGAACCGGTTACTCGTGGTGACGTGTTAGCAGATGGTCCTTCGACTGACTTAGGTGATTTAGCCCTTGGTCAAAACCTTCGCGTGGCATTCATGCCATGGAACGGTTATAACTTCGAAGATTCAATCTTGTTATCTGAGCGCGTAGTTGAAGAAGATCGTCTAACGACTATCCATATTCAAGAGCTACAGTGTGTTGCCCGTGATACTAAATTAGGTCCAGAAGAGATCACAGCAGATATCCCGAACGTGGGTGAATCTGCACTAGGCAAGCTTGATGAATCAGGCGTTGTATATATTGGTGCTGAAGTTAAAGGCGGCGATATCCTAGTAGGTAAAGTGACTCCTAAAGGCGAAACACAGCTTACACCTGAAGAGAAGCTACTGCGTGCTATCTTCGGCGAAAAAGCGTCTGACGTTAAAGACAGCTCTTTACGTGTACCAAATTCTGTAACTGGTACTGTAATTGACGTGCAAGTTTTCACCCGTGATGGTGTTGAAAAAGATAAACGCGCGTTAGAAGTTGAAGACATGCAGCTTCGCGAAGCGAAGAAAGACTTCAACGAAGAGTTCCGTATTTTAGAAGCAGGCGTTTTAGACCGTGCACGTAAGCTACTTATAGCTGCTGGTTTTGATGAAGATAAACTTGCATCTCTAAATGCTGAAAAAGTACTTACGCAAAGTCTTGCTGAAGAAGACAAGCAAGCTGAGCTTGAGCAACTAGCTGCACAATACGATGAGCTTAAAGCTGAATACGATAAGAAGTTTGAAAACAAACGTCGTAAAATTACCCAAGGTGATGACTTAGCACCAGGCGTACTTAAGATTGTTAAAGTATACCTAGCTGTTAAACGTCGTATCCAACCGGGTGATAAAATGGCGGGTCGTCATGGTAACAAAGGTGTTATCTCGACTATCGTACCAGTAGAAGATATGCCTTACGATGACAAAGGTCGTACGGTAGATATCGTATTGAATCCACTAGGTGTACCATCACGTATGAACATCGGTCAGATCCTTGAAACACATATGGGTCTTGCTGCACGTGGTATCGGTGAACGTATTGAAGAGATGATGAAAGAACAACGTGAGCTTCATGAGCTACGTGACTTCATCAAGCAAGCATACGAAATTGGCGAATCTCGCCAAGTTGTAGATATTGCTAGCTTCACTGATGACGAAATTCGTCGTCTAGCTGAAAACTTAAAAGGTGGTTTACCAATAGCTACTCCTGCATTTGATGGCGCGAAAGAAAGCGAAATCAAAGACATGCTTGAGCTTGCGGGCTATCCTCGTAGTGGTCAGGTTACACTTTATGATGGCCGTACTGGCGATCAGTTTGAACGTCAAGTAACTGTTGGTTACATGTACATGCTTAAACTTAACCACTTGGTTGACGATAAAATGCATGCACGTTCTACTGGTTCTTACAGCCTTGTTACTCAGCAGCCGCTGGGTGGTAAAGCCCAGTTCGGTGGCCAGCGTTTTGGTGAGATGGAAGTATGGGCACTTGAAGCTTACGGTGCTGCTTACACTCTACAAGAAATGCTAACAGTGAAATCGGATGACGTGAACGGTCGTACTAAGATGTATAAAAACATCGTTGATGGTAACCATAAAATGGAACCAGGTATGCCAGAATCGTTCAACGTATTGTTGAAAGAAATCCGCTCACTGGGTATCAACATCGAGTTGGAAGAAAATTAAGCCAATTAGATGCTGCAGTTAACGCTGCAGCATCTGTTACGGCTGAATAGAATGTAGGGACGAAATTATCCGTCCTCAAGATTAACTCCGACAGGAGAGCTAAGGTGAAAGACTTACTTAAGTTTCTGAAGCAACAAAATAAGACCGAAGAATTCGATGCAATTCGCATTGGTCTTGCTTCACCAGACATGGTTCGTTCATGGTCATTCGGTGAAGTAAAGAAACCTGAGACTATTAACTACCGTACTTTCAAGCCTGAGCGCGATGGCTTATTCTGTGCCCGTATTTTCGGCCCAGTGAAAGATTATGAGTGTTTATGTGGTAAATATAAACGCCTTAAACACCGTGGTGTGATCTGTGAAAAGTGTGGCGTTGAAGTAACACTCACTAAAGTGCGACGCGATCGTATGGGTCATATCGACCTTGCGAGCCCAGTTGCACATATATGGTTTTTAAAATCATTACCGTCACGTATTGGCTTAATGCTAGATATGACGCTTCGTGATATTGAACGTGTTCTTTACTTCGAATCATTCGTAGTAACTGAGCCTGGTATGACAACGCTTGAGCGTGGTCAGCTATTAGGTGAAGAAGAATACTTAGATTCACTAGAAGAGCATGGTGATGAATTTGAAGCTAAGATGGGTGCTGAAGCAGTTTTAGACTTGCTTCGTGAACTTGATCTTGCTCAATTAATTGCTGAGATGCGTGAAGAGTTACCAACAATTAACTCTGAAACTAAGCGTAAAAAAATCACTAAACGTCTTAAGTTAATGGAATCGTTCCACCAATCAGGTAATAACCCTGAGTGGATGATCATGACAGTACTTCCAGTATTGCCACCTGATCTACGCCCATTAGTACCATTAGACGGTGGTCGTTTTGCGACATCTGATCTAAATGACCTTTACCGTCGTGTTATTAACCGTAATAACCGTCTTAAACGTCTACTAGATTTAGCAGCACCAGACATTATTGTACGCAACGAAAAACGTATGTTACAAGAAGCGGTAGATGCGCTACTTGATAACGGTCGTCGTGGTCGTGCAATTACAGGTTCTAACAAACGTCCTCTTAAATCTCTTGCTGATATGATCAAGGGTAAGCAAGGTCGTTTCCGTCAGAATCTACTTGGTAAGCGTGTAGATTATTCAGGCCGTTCTGTAATCACAGTTGGTCCTACACTTAAGCTTCACCAATGTGGTCTTCCTAAGAAGATGGCACTAGAGCTATTCAAACCATTCATCTATGGCAAACTAGAACGTCGCGGCATGGCTACGACAATCAAAGCTGCTAAGAAGATGGTTGAACGTGAAGTTCCGGAAGTATGGGATGTACTTGACGAAGTAATTCGTGAACATCCAGTATTACTTAACCGTGCACCAACACTTCACCGTTTGGGTATCCAAGCGTTTGAGCCTGTGCTTATCGAAGGTAAAGCAATTCATTTGCATCCATTAGTATGTGCGGCGTACAACGCCGATTTCGATGGTGACCAAATGGCGGTACACGTACCGTTAACAATCGAAGCGCAGCTTGAAGCTCGTGCATTGATGATGTCAACAAACAACATTCTATCTCCTGCGAATGGTGAGCCAATCATCGTTCCTTCACAGGATGTTGTATTGGGTCTTTATTACATGACTCGTGACCGCATTAACGCTAAAGGCGAAGGCGCGATATTTAAAGATCCAAAAGAAGCAGAAAAAGCATACCGCAGTGGCAATGCAGACCTTCACGCAATCGTGAAAGTACGTATTAGTCAATCAGTTAAAAACGAAGACGGCGTAGTAGAAGACACTATCACTGTTATCGATACAACTGTTGGTCGTGCAATTCTGTCTCTAATTTTACCTAAAGGCATGCCGTTTGCGTCAATCAACCAGCCGCTAGGTAAAAAGCAGATTTCTGGCTTATTGAATGAGTGTTACCGTCGTTTAGGTCTTAAAGATACAGTTATCTTTGCTGACCAAGTTATGTACACCGGTTTCCATTATGCAATGAAGTCAGGTGTTTCTATCGGTATTGATGACTTAGTTATCCCACCGGTTAAAGCACAGATAATTGAATCAGCTGAAGCTGAAGTTACTGAAATCAACCAACAATTCCAATCAGGTCTTGTAACGGCTGGTGAAAAGTACAACAAAGTTATCGATATCTGGTCACGTGTAAACGAAAACTTATCACGTGAGATGATGTCTAACTTGTCGAAAGACACAGTTATCAATGCACAAGGTGAAGAAGTAGAGCAACCGTCATTTAACTCAGTGTTTATGATGGCCGACTCAGGTGCTCGTGGTAGTGCTGCACAGATTCGTCAGTTGGCGGGTATGCGTGGTCTAATGGCACGTCCAGATGGTTCAATCATCGAGACGCCAATCACAGCTAACTTCCGTGAAGGTCTAAACGTACTTCAGTACTTCATCTCAACGCATGGTGCGCGTAAAGGTCTTGCCGATACAGCACTTAAAACAGCAAACTCGGGTTACCTAACGCGTCGTCTAGTAGACGTTGCACAAGATTTGGTAATCAATGAAGATGACTGTGGTACAGAAGATGGCTTAACAATGAAACCGCTTATTGAAGGTGGTGATGTTGTAGAACCACTTCGTGAACGTGTTCTAGGTCGTGTTGTTGCTGAAGATATTGTAATTCCAGGTACTAATACAGTACTTGTTGAACGTAATATCATGCTAGACGAAAAACTGTGTGACCTTTTAGAAGAGCACTCAGTAGATGAAGTTCGTGTACGTTCTGTTATCACGTGTGATAATGACTTTGGTGTTTGTGCTAACTGTTACGGTCGTGACCTAGCACGTGGTCATATCATCAACGCTGGTGAATCAGTGGGTGTTATCGCGGCACAGTCAATCGGTGAGCCAGGTACACAGTTAACAATGCGTACCTTCCACATCGGTGGTGCGGCATCTAGAGCATCTGCAGAAAATAATGTACAAGTTAAAACTAACGGTACATTAAAACTTCATAACTCTAAGTACGTACTTAACACAGACGGTAAGATTGTTATTACTTCTCGTTCTACGGAAATTACTATCATTGATAGTCATGGTCGTGAGAAAGAGCGCTATAAAGTACCTTACGGTGCGGTATTAACAGTGCAAGACAATACGGAAGTTCAAGGTAACGACATCGTTGCTACTTGGGACCCGCATAGTCACCCAATCGTTCTTGAGCATAAGTCAAAAGTATCGTTCAGCGATATCGATGATTCAAATACTGAAGCACAGACTGATGAACTAACTGGTTTAACCCGTGTAGTTGTAAAAGATCTTGCTAAAGTAAATACGAAAGAACCAAAGCTTATCATCGAAAGTGAAGAGCGCGGTCTGCAAGAAACACGTCTTCCTTCATTCACGACGATTGAAGTTATTGACGGCGTTACAGCAAACCCAGGTGACGTGTTAGCACGTATTCCGCAAGAAGGTTCGAAAACTCGTGATATCACGGGTGGTCTACCACGCGTAGCCGACTTATTTGAAGCTCGTAAGCCAAAAGAACCAGCTATATTAGCTGAGATCACAGGTACTATTAGCTTCGGTAAAGAGACTAAAGGTAAGAAGCGTTTAGTTATTACTCCAGCTGAAGGTGATCATTACGAAGAAATGATTCCTAAGTGGCGTCAACTTAACGTGTTTGAAGGTGAGCAAGTGTCTAAAGGTGAAGTTATCGCCGATGGTCCTGAATCACCGCATGACATCTTACGCCTACGTGGTGTGACTCATGTTGCTAACTACATCGTTAACGAAGTGCAAGAGGTTTACCGTTTGCAAGGCGTTAAGATCAATGACAAGCACATTGAAACAATTATCCGTCAGATGATTCGTAAATGTACCATCATACACAGCGGTGATACTGACTTCTTAGCCGGTGAACAAATCGAAGTGGCGCGCGTTAATATCGCAAACCGTGACCTTGAAAAACAAGGTAAGATACCAGCTAAGTATGAAATCCAGTTAATGGGTATCACAAAAGCATCACTAGCAACAGAATCTTTCATCTCTGCAGCGTCTTTCCAAGAGACAACACGTGTTCTTACAGATGCGGCAGTGAATGGTAAGAGCGATGAGCTTCGCGGTCTTAAAGAAAACGTAATTGTGGGTCGTTTGATCCCAGCCGGTACCGGTTTTGCGTATCATCAAGAACGTATGGCTCGCCGTAAACAAAGCAAAGTAGTAGTAGAAGAGCAAACAGTAAGTGCAGAAGAGGCAACTCAAGCACTTACAGACGCTCTAAATGCTGATTTGTCTGGAAATCAATAAACTGTTCTTAATCAATAGATTAAGTGATCGTGAGGCAGTTATATGCTGTCTTACGGTTAGTTTAGGTTGACAGGTTAAACTTTGCTCATTAAAATTCCGCCACCCATTTACTTGTGTGCTCAATGCAGGCTCGTAAATAAAGGGCGGATTTTTTATTTTTTTCAGTAGTAATTTTAATTTCAGGAGCTATTTAAATGGCAACTATTAACCAGCTAGTGCGTAAGCCACGCCGTAGCAAGGTTACGAAAAGTAACTCAGCTGCACTAAAAGCGTGTCCGCAAAAGCGCGGTGTATGTACTCGCGTATATACAACTACACCTAAGAAACCTAACTCGGCGTTACGTAAAGTAGCACGTGTACGTTTAACTAACGGTTTCGAAGTAACTTCATACATTGGCGGTGAAGGTCATAACCTTCAAGAGCATAGTGTAATCCTAATCCGTGGTGGTCGTGTTAAAGATTTACCAGGTGTGCGTTTTCACACTGTTCGTGGTGCACTTGACTGTGCAGGCGTTAGCGATCGTCGTCAAGCTCGTTCTAAATACGGTACAAAACGCCCTAAAGGCTAATTGTATTCCGTTAGTAAGGCCAAGCACTAAATATATATAATTATTGTTTTGGGTGATTGACTCGAAAGAGCAAACCTGAATAAACCGGAGATACAAAATGCCTAGAAGACGCGTAATCGGTCAACGTAAAATTCTTCCAGATCCTAAGTTCGGATCGGAACTTCTTGCTAAATTCGTTAACATCGTAATGTTAGACGGCAAGAAATCTACTGCTGAAAAAATTGTTTATGGTGCGCTAGACGTGGCTGCTGAGAAATCAGGCAAGTCGCACCTAGAAATCTTTGAAACTGCACTTGATAACATCCGCCCACAGGTAGAAGTTAAATCTCGCCGTGTTGGTGGTTCAACTTATCAAGTACCAGTTGAAGTACGTCCAGTTCGTCGTAACGCATTAGGTATGCGTTGGTTAGTAGACGCTGCACGTAAGCGTGGCGAAAAATCTATGGGCTTACGTTTAGCTCAAGAAATCGTTGACGCTGCTGACAACAAAGGCACTGCGGTTAAGAAACGTGAAGACGTTCACCGTATGGCTGAAGCGAATAAAGCATTCGCTCATTACCGTTGGTAATCTGTCTTTAACCTTTAAGAGGATCATATGGCACGTACAACTCCACTTGAGCGCTATCGTAATATAGGTATTGTTGCTCACGTAGATGCAGGCAAAACCACCACAACAGAACGTGTTCTGTTCTACACAGGTCTTTCTCATAAGATCGGTGAAGTACATGATGGCGCTGCAACTATGGATTGGATGGAGCAGGAACAAGAGCGTGGTATCACAATCACTTCTGCTGCAACAACGTGTTTTTGGAAAGGGATGGACGCTCAATTTGACGCCCATCGTATCAATATTATTGATACTCCAGGACACGTAGATTTCACTATCGAAGTAGAGCGTTCTTTACGTGTACTCGATGGTGCGGTAGTTGTTCTTTGTGCTTCATCTGGTGTACAGCCGCAAACTGAGACAGTTTGGCGTCAAGCGAACAAATACGAAGTTCCGAGAATGATCTTCGTAAATAAAATGGATCGCACGGGCGCTGACTTCTTAGCAGTGGTTAGCCAGGTGAAATCTCGTCTTGGAGCAACGCCTGTTCCAATTCAGTTGCCTGTAGGCGCTGAGGACGACTTTAAAGGTGTTATTGACCTCATAAAAATGAAAATGATTAACTGGAACGAAGCGGACCAGGGTATGACTTTTTCATATGAGGCAATACCGGCAGAACTTCTGGAATTAGCTGAAGAATGGCGCTCTCATTTAGTTGAAAGCGCTGCTGAAGCAACAGAAGAACTAATGGATAAATACTTAGAAGGTGAAGAGTTAAGTGAAGCAGAAATTAAAAATGCTTTACGCCAACGAACATTAGCTAATGAGATTGTTCCAGTTACTTGTGGTAGCGCATTTAAAAACAAAGGCGTTCAAGCTGTGCTTGATGGCGTTGTTGAGTATATGCCGTCGCCAGAGCAAGTGAAACAAATCCAAGGTATCTTAGAAAATGGTACTGAGGAAGAACGTCCTGCTAATGATAAAGCGCCGTTTGCTGCACTCGCATTTAAGATTGCTACAGACCCGTTCGTTGGGACCTTGACCTTTTTCCGTGTTTACTCTGGTACTGTTAAACAGGGTGACACGGTATATAATCCAGTAAAAAGTAAGCGTGAGCGACTTGGCCGTATCGTACAGATGCATTCAAACTCTCGTGAAGAGATCAAAGAAGTTTTCGCAGGCGACATCGCGGCAGCTATTGGTCTTAAAGACGTAACAACAGGTGAAACACTGTGTGATCCGAATTCTATTATTACGCTTGAGCGTATGGAATTCCCTGAACCAGTAATCTCTATTGCGGTTGAGCCTCGCACTATAGCTGACCAAGATAAGATGGGTATCGCGCTAGGTAAACTAGCTGCTGAAGACCCTTCTTTTCGCGTACAAACTGACGAAGAATCAGGCCAGGTTATAATCTCTGGCATGGGTGAGCTTCACCTAGATATCATCGTCGACCGTATGAAACGTGAATTCAGTGTTGAATGTAACGTTGGTAAGCCGCAGGTCTCATACCGAGAAGCTATTCGTTCAACTGTTAAGGTTGAAGGGAAGTTTATACGTCAGTCAGGTGGTCGTGGTCAATATGGTCACGTTTGGCTTAAACTTGAACCGATGGACATTACGGATGATGAGTCACCAATTTACGAGTTCGTTAACGAAACCGTAGGTGGGTCTGTTCCTAAAGAGTTCGTTCCTGCGGTAGACAAAGGTATCCAAGAGCAAATGTCTCAAGGTGTACTGGCAGGCTACCCATTACTTGGCGTTAAAGCGACTTTATATGATGGTTCATTCCATGATGTAGATTCGAATGAAATGGCATTTAAAATAGCAGGTTCACTGGCAATGAGAGATGGGGCGCGTAAAGCTGACCCTGTACTTTTAGAGCCAGTAATGAAGGTTGAAGTACTCACTCCTGATTCAAATATGGGTGATGTAGTTGGCGACTTAAATCGTCGCCGCGGCATAATCGAAGGCATGGAAGATGCATTAGGTGGACTTAAGCAAATTAATGCGCAAGTTCCTCTTTCTGAAATGTTTGGTTATGCGACTGCTTTACGATCTGCAACACAAGGCCGTGCCTCATACTCTATGGAGTTTGTGAAGTACGCTGAAGCCTCGAAAAACGTTGCAGATACAATAATTTCAGCTCGCGCTGTTATATAATTTTAGCTTGTCTGGCTCAATAGTGAGTCAGGCTTTAATTTCTTTATTAGGAATTTTTTAAGATGGCAAAAGAAAAGTTTGAACGCGTAAAACCGCATGTAAACGTTGGTACAATCGGCCACGTTGACCACGGTAAAACTACACTAACTGCAGCAATCACTAA
>NZ_WTKW01000726.1:0-503 GCF_011378745.1 Pseudoalteromonas sp. Z1A6 | reverse complement strand
TAAATGGCTTACGCTTCGCTTTATAGAGCTCACTTCCACCGAATCTGTTTTTTATAGCCCTGCACATAACTTAAAAGGCTCAAGTGCTTTAATTGTTATTTATAAAAAGGGGTTAACATCAAAAACAATGCAATATATTGCATCACAATCAACTTACCCTGCTACCGTATTTTTAAATCAAAATGAGATAACTAAACGCCATTGTAAAATTCGCTGGTTTAATCAAGCGAGTGAAATTAAACGCTGTGGACATGGTACTTTAGCAGCCGCTAATTTTTTAATAGACCATTTGGGTTATTGCCCTGAAGTATTTACTTCAATGAGTAATGAGCGCTTTACTATAAGAGTAAAAAAACAACGCGCTCAGCTGTCACTAAAAAGCATAGAGCCTAAAAAAAGCAAGTTAGCTAAAGGTGAGTTAAAAAGTGTGTTTTCAGTAGCAATAAAAGCAGCCTACAGTACCGGCGACAAAAACGGTTATACGGTTGTGTTATTTAATGAAG
>NZ_WTKW01000725.1:0-506 GCF_011378745.1 Pseudoalteromonas sp. Z1A6 | reverse complement strand
TTATTTAAAATCTGCAATAAATTTTTAGCACTTGAAAAAGCTTTATCTGCGTAGTGTTTTTGCCTTGAGGGAAGCTCACTGCTTTGTAAGAGTTGCAACATACCTAATATGCCATTCATTGGGGTGCGAAGTTCATGACTCATATTGGCTACAAAATCTATTTTTGTTTTATTGGCTTTATCAGTTTGCTCCATAGCACTCGTCAGGTCGGCATTCATTGCTTCCATTTGGGAATTTAATACGCGGGTTTCGTTGAGTAGCTCTTTGGTTTGCTTATTTTTTAAATATAAAGCATTAGCTGCTTTTATTACCGACGCTATTTCAGTTTGATTTTGGCTGTTATTTGAAATAGTTACTGGCTTTTCGCTATTCATATCTTTAAGTAATAAAGTGAGCTGAGTAATTGGTTTTATAACCGATCTAAAAATAAAATAGCTTAAAAATAAAATGATTAACATAATTAAAACGGCAAATATATTTGCCTGTTTCGTATTTTTTGTTAAGTG
>NZ_WTKW01000724.1:0-510 GCF_011378745.1 Pseudoalteromonas sp. Z1A6 | reverse complement strand
TGAATAAAAAAGATGAAACAGCATGACACCAGCAATAGATCTACTTAAAAAGCAAAAAAAAACCTTTGAAGTACTCAGTTATGAGCACGATAAGAATAATAGTCACTACGGGCTTGAAGCCGTTGAAAAGTTAAATTTAGACAGTGCACAAGTATTTAAAACCTTAGTACTTGAAACACATGAAGGGCAACTGATTGTTGCTGTTACGCCTGTATCTCAACAAGTTAATTTAAAACAGTTAGCTAAACTATGTGGTGCTAAAAAAGTAATTATGGCTGCCCCACAAAAAGTACAAGTTAGTACCGGTTATATTTTAGGAGGGGTGAGTCCGCTTGGACAAAAAAAACGTCTAGCTACGTTTATTCATAGCAGTGCTTCTCTCTTTGACACTATTTATGTGAGCGCCGGAAAAAGAGGCTTAGAAATAGCACTCTCGCCAACTGATTTAGCCTTATTGACCAATGCAAAATTTGGCGATTTATAAATTTTATTTTTATAATTATCTTCTAT
>NZ_WTKW01000723.1:0-516 GCF_011378745.1 Pseudoalteromonas sp. Z1A6 | reverse complement strand
TAAGTGCTCTAATAAACGTTAGTATAATTGGGTTTTTTTCAGCGATAACAAAATGGGTATATTTTATCGCGATTACGATGCATTTTTTCATTGCTTTAAATTATTTAAAAACAAGTATTGCAATACGTTATATATTAATTCCATTAGCTATGCCTGTAGCTTTGCAAGTAATATCTATTTTTTTAGGGCATAGTAAAGCTACTGAGGCAGATGGATCAGTAAGCTTTGTAGGTGGTTATAATCACGAAGCGGTATTTTCTATTTTAGTATTTACATACCTTTGTATGTTAACACTTGTTTCAAAGAAAAAGATAAAATTTCAAAATGCATTAATAATAATCTCAATATTTAGTTTAATAATGGCTAATTATAGAACGACACTACTCGCGTGTTTACCTGTGCTTATTTTTTATATGTGGACTCAAGTCACCTACTCACTAATAAAAACTCAAAGATTGGCTATTTCTTTATTTTTGACAGTTGCGGTTGTAGGTTTCGGCGGGATTTTGGTCGTTT
>NZ_WTKW01000722.1:0-516 GCF_011378745.1 Pseudoalteromonas sp. Z1A6 | reverse complement strand
ACTGTTTGATTAAAAAAGATAAGTTCAACTTTACTTAGCTTTTCACCTTGTACATATTTTTGCGTTAGCAATGTGCCTTTACACAGTTTATGCCAACGAATAACAATCGCTTTATCATTTAACCTATTCGCTTTTTTATCATCAACGTACAACACTAAGTGGGTATGGTTACTCATTACGGCATAAGCACATACATCAATACAAAATACCTTGGCTAACTCAAGCAGCCTATCTTCAACCCAACCTCTGCGATGCTCAAAAGATTGGCCTGTAAAACGGTCTTCACCGCACAGGAAAGCACGCCGAACACATCGTGATATGCAGTGGTAGTATTTTGTATCAACCAAACTTACTTGACGCTTTCTTGCGATTGCCATAAGACACCCAGCTCACTTTTTACACTAAACAAAGGCTAGCCTCTAACTTCAAAAAGTGCAAAATTTAGGTTGGGTGTCACTGTTAATTTTTGCAAGGTACGATTTAAGCTCAAACGGCAGCCCTTTTGGCATAATTTGA
>NZ_WTKW01000721.1:0-525 GCF_011378745.1 Pseudoalteromonas sp. Z1A6 | reverse complement strand
AGCATAACATTTCTTTCTTAATGGGTGGCCAAAATCACTGTACCACTACATTTACCCTGATAAGCACCACTTTCTCGATTAAATGGTGCTACACCAACTAGTGATGCAGCCTCTTTATTGTTTACACACCCAAGCTCAGGCATGTCACTAAGTAAGTTAAACGCGACAACATTACCAACGCCAGGCACACTTTGAATAAAGCAATTAACAGTGAAAAGCAATTAACAGTGACACCCATCCTAAATTTTGCTCTTTTTTAAATTAAGGACTACGTTTTATTTAGTGTAAAAAACAAGCAGGGTGTCTTATGGCTATCGCAAGAAAGCGTCAAGTAAGTTTGGTTGATACAAAGTACTACCACTGTATTTCACGTTGTGTACGCCGTGCATTTTTATGTGGCGAAGACCGTTTTACAGGCAAGTCTTACGAGCATCGTAGAGGCTGGGTTGAAGACAAACTGCTTGAGTTAGCTAAGGTGTTTTGTATTGATGTATGTGCTTATGCCGTTATGAGTAATCATACCCA
>NZ_WTKW01000720.1:0-528 GCF_011378745.1 Pseudoalteromonas sp. Z1A6 | reverse complement strand
TTTAAAATACTTTGTTGAAGCATACTTATATCAGCAATTTCTTTAGTGCGTAATTTTACTTCTTTTTCTAATTTTAAATTTGTTTGCTGCAGCATATGCTTATTTTGTTTAGCTTTGATAATTCTTCGCTGTGTTCTTTGTGCTCTACGGTAAAAAAACAGCTGAATTATTAAAGTTATAAACATACAAATAAGGGTATAAAAAACACCATTGACAATAGCTTGATATTTACTCGGCAAGTGTAGTGATTCAATAAATGTGTCTGAAGCACTAAGTGTGATTTCCCATGTTCTTCCCATCACTTTAATTACTTTATTTAACTGATAATCAGCCGAGTTGCTTTTAATGCCGTAGCTAAAAAAGTCAGTTTTAACGTTGTTACCTATGTCGCTAATGACTAGCTTATTTTCATCAGCTTGGGAAAGAGAATCTAAAATATTGTTTATTAATAAAGGGGAGTAAGTCCATCCAATTAATTGCTCTAAACGCTGGATTTTATCAGTTGGAATAATAATATTTTTATAAACT
>NZ_WTKW01000719.1:0-533 GCF_011378745.1 Pseudoalteromonas sp. Z1A6 | reverse complement strand
GCTAATAGCGGCTTTATTTTTGTGGCTTAGTTTTAGCCGCTTAGTTTTTATAAAAATTATTGAATTTTTTGTATGTGTTAAGGTCTATCAGCATGCAAATATACCTATACAGTGGAATAACCATGCAAAACATGCCATCAATTAAACGTTGTACTCGAGAAGAGTTAGCGCCAGAGCAAGACTTGGGGCGTTTAGTGTCTTTTTTACGCTCGAGATTAGCCATTCATGTTGATGCCAAGTTACTTCCTATGGACTTAACCTCAGCGCAATATATTGTGGTAGTACTACTTGCGAGAGAGTCGGTTAATACGCTTGCAGGACTTTGTGAGTATATGGTTTATGATCGTGGCGCTATGAGCCGCTTACTAAACCGACTTGAAGAAAAAGGACTCATTATTAAAACGCAATGTGAGCTTGATAAGCGCTCAACTATTTTGTGTTTAAGTGAAAAGGGTAAAGCTCTTTGTCCAGAAATAATGCCTGTAGTAAACGAAGTCTATGCTCAAGCATTAAATGGTTTTTCAGAGCCAGAA
>NZ_WTKW01000072.1:0-14605 GCF_011378745.1 Pseudoalteromonas sp. Z1A6 | reverse complement strand
AAAAAGCGCCTTAAGCGCTTTTTTTCATTTTACTTAAAAAGTAAAATTATACAGCTGTGATGTTATCAGCTTGTGGACCTTTTTGACCTTGTGAAAGAGTAAACTCTACACGTTGGCCTTCAGCTAAAGTTTTGAAACCTTCGCTTTTGATTGCTGAGAAATGTGCGAAAACGTCTGGGCCATTTTCTTGCTCGATGAAACCAAAACCTTTAGACTCGTTAAACCACTTAACTGTACCTGATACGATGTTAGACATTGTAATATCCTGAAATAAAAATAAAAATATGCTCATAAGAGCGGGTGTAGCAAAAAATGAGATGGTACTTTAAAAACTTCAGGACGGTACTACAAGTATTACTTATATCGAAATGGAGATTTATAGCTTACATGCTTTCTTTCTAGCTGCGACCCACTATATAGAGTTTAAATAATATGTCAAGTACCTATCTATAATCAGAATGATAAACAACCAAAACAGCTATCATTGGTTATTAAAATTCAAATTCTAATGCGAGCCTAAAACTATGGTTTTTTTCTGATTGGCTTATCTCAGTGATGAAACCCGCTTCCCATTTTAATTGCTTTTGCCCATCAAAGCGCTGTAAACCTATAAAGCCAGGCCCTATACCAATAAAGTCTTCACCTAGGTAAACCTCTATAGAAGGCTGGAAAGCAGAGCGATATCGATAGCGATATTGTGCTCTAAACTCACTTTCCCATTCGTTTTTAATGTCTTGCCCCCACTCATAAACCAAAAAAGCATTTAGCGTAAGACTTGTTTTTCCAAATTCTTTTTCGATCACAAAACCCGAGGTTGCCTCATACACATCTTCGTTATGTTTTTTTTCAAGCTCAAATAACGCGCCCCAATCAGCCCATAATTTACCTTGTTCAATTAATTGCCAACGTAGCTCAAGCTCATAAGCTTCTAATCCAAAATCGCCGTTATCGTCTCGCTCACCAACTAAATAGCCTTCGAGTGCCATTGTATCGTTAATAGCACCGCCACCACCCAAACGCTGCGCTAGTATGTTGCCACTATCTGTTTGGTGCGACACTAATCGCCACTCAAATTCACGCTCAAAAGGCAAAACATAGGGGTGATATACCTTATCAACAACAATACCATCAGCCTTTGCTTGGATTGAGAATACCAACAAACAAAGAGCGGTAAAACTAAGCGCTAAATATAGGTTGAGTGCTTTCATACACGTTCCTTAGTTATTGAAGCCGGAATAACATAACAAAGTAATAAAAATAACACGCTGCTTGTACTATATATAAGTACACTCATTAAATCAGGAGTGGCCTCGTAACCAACAAGAGCACGCAGTACGCGGCCTAGCTCAGAGTTTTCGCTTAATACATCGCGTAAATCCCACACTGTTGAGGTGTTTGTAATTAAATCTATTTGGCTTGCCAAATCCAATGCAACTAATAACTTAGCCGCGCTGTTAAAAGCAAGCAAAGTAAAAAGCGGGTACATACCAAAACGGTGCTTAATTGCATTCATTAAAAAGTACAGCAATACGCTAAAACTTAAACAAATTCCAACACCTAATAAAGTGCCAATAAATAAGCTTTGCCCTGCATCACTATTTTGCCAAAAACTGGTGAGGTAAATAATATAATGGCTTAAATAGAGCGTTATTGTGCTTATAACTGCGATATAAAATGCCGCTGACTTTTGCTTTAGTGCAAATACCAATACAGCAATAAATATAGTGATACATAGCCCTATTTGTGAGTACTCTAACCCTTGGTGTTCAAACCACTGGCTCACCCACGACGCACTTTGCATGTACAAAAACGACATTACCGCGCCTATTAATAAAGCAGAATATATTCGCAAAGAGCTCTGTTTTTTAACTACTTGTAATAGCACTAATAAAATAGCCACAGGTAGTAATTGATTAAGGCTCATGACTAAACTAGTTATTAGCATGCTGCCCCCCTTCATCGCTAACTATAACAACGCCCCTTGCTGTATTAGGCGAAAACTCACCAAAAAACTCGTAATGCCCTTTACTAAGCGGCCCTATATAAATAATGCTTTTACGATTTGGGTAGAGTACTTTTTCTCTGTTTAGATCAAAGCTATCAAACTCTTCTGGTGTGCTATCTTGGTTTTCTATTAATAGTTTTACTTTTTTATTCACGGGAATTGTAATTTGTGAGGGATAGAACAAGTGATCTTTTAAAATAATAAGGTACTCTTTACTCACCGCGTTAAACGATAAAAACAGTAAACAACAAAGACATTGATTGAATAAACGTTTAGTCACTTTTTACTCCTGTAAAAGTAACCTTAACGGTTAATCCACCTAAAGAGCTATTCGCTAAATGAATTTTTGCGTCATAAATAGCAATAATGTGTTGAACAATCGCCATACCTAAACCGGCACCTTGCTCGCCTGATGGATGTTGATCGCCACCTACGCGATAAAAGCGATTAAATATTCGGTCTTTTTGCTCTTCAGTCATCCCCGCACCAGAATCATCAATTTGCCAACTATAGTCATTATTACTTGATGCTAATTTAATTATAATTTGACCGTTACTAGGTGTGTATTTAATCGCATTACTGAGCAAGTTAGAGATAAGGGTCGTTAATGTAAACTCATCACCATTAATTACAAAATCATCGCCTTCGAGGCTAATCGTTTGGTTTTTTTCGTCTATTTTATCGTATTGCTCCGACACGGCTTGTTGGGTAATGGTTAGCAATGATTGCTCGCTAAACTGCTTCTGCCATTGCTCAGGCTGGGTGCGCCCTAAAATTAGCATTTGTTCAACAATATTACTTAAGCGGTTAATGCCCTGCGACATGGCTTGTAATTCTTGATGGTCTTGCAGATTACTTTGTTTATTAGCCAAATTATGTACATTAATTTTTAAGCTACTGAGCGGGGTACGTAATTCGTGAGCTGCATCTGAGGCAAAAAAGCGCTCTCGTAAGTAAGCGGTTTCTACGCGTTTAAATAAGTCGTTTAAACGATTAATAACCGGTTTAATTTCTTCGTCGGTTACTTGCCAGTTAATTGGCGTAAAGTCGTTAGCTTGGCGAGACGCCAACTGCTTAGATAATCGGGTAAGAGGGGCTAATGCGTATTTAACAAAAAAGCTAATAAAAATAGCAAGCAGAGGGACTGCCCATAGCATAGGTAACATTGCAGATAAAATAACGGCTTCAGCTAATTCAAAACGCTTTGCCATAGGTTCAGCAACAATGACTTTACGGGTGTTTTTACTCATCACAAATACCCGCATACGCTGCCCTGCTACATTGGCTGTTTGAAAGCCCTCGCTAAAACTAATTTGGTTATTCGTTAAACTCGATGAGCCACTAAGTAAATTATTATTTTGCCAAATTTGATACAACAACTGAGCGCTATTATTACTTACTTGTACTGCATCTGTGCTTAGTACCAATGGTTGCTCAATTAAAACGCCAGCCACTATTTTAAGTTCATTATCAAGCAAGTTTTCGCCGTGGTGCATGCTTTTTTGATAGCCTTTTACTAATGCTAAAAAGCAAGTTAGCACCATCATTGAAAGTAAAATTAAGGTCAGGCGTTTACGAATAGACATTTTCAACCTCGAAAGATAAACACACCCTAACGCTTACCAACTACGTAGCCAATGCCACGTAAGGTTTTAATAAAATCGCTAGGGAATTTTTTACGAAGATGATGAATATGGACCTCTATGGCATTAGAGCCAACTTCTTCACCCCATTGGTAAAGTTTATTTTCGAGTTGTTGTTTTGATTGCACCCTTCCCTGATTTTCCATCAGCGCTTTTAAAAGCATGTATTCTTTCCGCGGTAGTGTAAGTGACTGCCCACTTTGTGTAACTGTATGAGCAGATGTATCCATTACTACATCACCACAGCGCAATAAGCTTGATTGTGTTTGGTTAATGCGCCGACTTGCTACACGTAAACGGGCAAATAGCTCAGCGGGGTCAAACGGCTTTGCAAGGTAATCGTCAGCGCCCATGTCAAGCCCTTGGACTTTGTCATCAATACTGCCGCGAGCAGTTAAAATAACCACCGGTATTACTTTTTTTTGCGCTTTAATATGCTTTAAAACTTGCGAGCCATCGCCGTCAGGTAATCCTAAATCGAGAATAACAAGCTCAATTTCACCACTAGAAAGGCACTCTAAGGCATGCTTAACTGTGCCACTATGCTCTACACTGTAGCCCTCTTGACGCAAAGAGCGAATAAGCCCTTGCGCCACTAAATGATCATCCTCAACGAGTAATAAATGCATTATGTGTTTATCTTTTTAGTTTTTTATCTACTTTTACCAATAGCTGGCTTATTGCTTGTTGGCGATATTCATCTGCTTTTGCACGAGTATCACGAATGCCCGCAGCTTGTGCTACAAGTAGTCGTGCTTTAGCTTGTTTATAATCGCCTTCGTCATACAAATATTCACCGTATAAGTAATTAGTATCAATGCCTTCGAGATTAAAAGCGAGCGCTTGTTTAAATAATTTTTCAGCTTTGTCGTCATCACCAAAACCAATTGGCCAACCAGGTACTTTACTGTAAAGCGTTGCAAGGCTTGCGTAAGCTGAGCCATTTAATGCAGTGCCATCTATTGAGAGTGCATTTTCAAGTGACACTTTTGCCTCTTTTGCCAAACCAAGTGCACCCAAGCCCCCTTTTGCACCTGCAAAGCTAGCTAACACAATTCCATTCCAAATATGTGTTTGTGCTGAGCTTGGGTAGTTTTTAACAAATAACGCGCTTTGCTCACTTAGTTGCGTAAACGCGTCTATTTGCGCATCGTCTTCAAGTTCGTAGTTGGCAATTGCCCACTTTTGTTGAATTGAGGTTAAGTCTTGCGCTTCATCTGCCTGTACTGCGGTCGTAAATACAGCCGTTAATATTAAATATAATGCGAGTGTAAATTTATACATAATTTTGCCCTTGTATGTGTTTGTTAACTTAAAAAGCGTTTGATTTTAGGAAGTTGTTTTGCAATAGCGTTATCAACAACGCTTGGGAATGCGCCATTTATGCGTGCAAATAATTTTTCAGGAAAACCAATAAAGCGCCTTGTTTGGTTCGAACTTATAAGTGCTAATAACTCTTGAGCAACTAATTCTGGCGAGTCCATTTTATTACCGAGCTCTTTATTCATTGCCCGCGCTTTACTGCTATTAATAGAGGTATCTGTTGCTCTTGGTGCTAAATAGGTCACTTTAACGCCTGAACCATTCAACTCACGCGATAACGCTTCTGTAAAACCACGTAAACCAAATTTACTGGCGCAATAAAGTGTTTGAAACGGGTAACCAATACTGCCAAACGATGATCCCACGTTAACAATGGTGCCTTTGGTATATTGTAACTGCCCTAAAAATAGTTGGCATAATTTAATAGGTACCGACAAATTAGTAGTCAGCATATTATCTATTTGCTCATTACTTGTGTGCTCAAGGCTTTGCATCGTATTTACGCCAGCGTTATTAATAAGTAATTTAACGCCACCGAGTTGCTTGGCTTTTATGGCTAAGTTAATGCGTGTTGTATCGTCGGTTAAATCGCCAGTAAATGTTTCACTGTCTGGGCATTCACGGCTCAGTTTTTCAAGAGCTTGCGTATTACGCCCTACAAGCAGTAACGTCCACCCTTTTGCATATAGGGCTTTAGCAATTGCTTGCCCTATTCCGCCTGTTGCACCAGTTAGCACACATAAAGAGCTGCTCATGCCGATTTGCCTTGTGCACTTGCTTTAAAAAACGGTTCATCATCGAGTCCACGAAATATATCGCCGTATAAACGATAAAAGCGCTTTGCACCATGAAGTATGGCTTCTTGATCCGCCTCATCTGTTATTTGGTTCATCAGGTTTTCAAAAAACTTTACATGCTCTATATCAAGTGCGCCGTGAGAGGTTAAATAACTAAATGCTTTTTTAGGTAAGCCCACAGCATTAGCAATGTTTGAAGCCGCGCCATCAGCAAGCGCTATCGAAGTACCTTCAAGTACATGCACCATGCCAAAAAAGCTCAATGGATTTTTACGTGCAATGGAGTCGTACGCATACGACACCATCATCTCGGTAGCAAATTGTGGCTGACTGCACCGCACTGCTTCTTTATTAAAACCACAGGCTGCAATATCGTTAAGTATCCACTCTTGATGGCCTATTTCTTCTTCAATGTATTCTGCGACCGCTTCGCGCAGCCATTCTTGATCGTCAGTTAATCGTGCACCAACTGACATCATTAATGGCACGGTGTGCTTAACATGGTGATACGCTTGTGCTAAAAACGAGGCGTATTCTTCAAGTGATGCTTCGCCTTTAAAAACACGCTGAATAATAGGTGCTGCAAGCAGATAGTTTTGCTCTTGTTTAGTTTGCTCTTTAAGGGTGTTAAAAAAATCACTCATTAATTACTTCTCCAAGTCGGTAAAATTGCTCAAACACAGCATGATACTGCTTACTTATGGCATCTCGTTTTGGGCGATTATTTGTGGTTAATAATCCTTGTTGCACACTTAATGGGGCAGTTAAACGATGCCATTTTTGAATTCGTGCATAGTCGGGTAGTTGTTTATTAATTGCGTTAATGTATTGCGCTAACGCTGGGTTACTTAGCTTTGAATCGGCATAAATAATGGCGGTTAAAAAAGGTCGACCTTCACCAAACACAACCGCTTGTAAAATACCGCTTTGACTTAGTAATAGTGATTCAGGCCACTCGGCACTGATATTGCGCCCCATGCTGGTAATAATTAGGTTTTTTAAGCGGCCTTTAATAAATAAGGTATTTTGATGCTGATCGACCAGATCGCCGGTTGCATACCACTGGTTTTTGTCGTGAGGTTGATGATTTAAGTAACCTAAAAACAAATCGCCTTTTATAAAAAGCTGGCCATTTTCAATTTTGGTTTGAATATGAGGTAACACAGAGCCTGCACTGTGAAGGTTATCGTTTGTGGGCGTATTTAAACTAACTACAGATGCCGCCTCAGAAAGTCCATAACCTTGGTACACCGGTAAGTTTAAGCTACGCGCTTTAACTATTAGCATTTCGCTGACAAGCGCACCACCCACAGCAAGAAACTGTAACGAACTAGGCGGTTGCCATCCATCTTCTGCAAAAGCAACTAAGCATGCTAATAGTTCTGGCACTAAAATAAGCGTATTTGGCTTAACTTTATCAATAGCAGCAATAAGTTGTGCGGGCTGTTTTAATGCAGTTCCAATAAAGCCTAATTCATTTAACGGCATTAAATGCACTGTACCGCCACTTTTTAAAGGCGCATATACACCGGCTATATTTTCAAGTAACACAGCAAGCGGCAATAAACATAAATGCACAGGCTTTTTAATATTAATTTTATCGCACAGAGATTGAGCTACCTGCATTTGGCTCTTTGCAGATAAACACACGCCTTTTGGTTGTCCAGTAGAGCCTGATGTAAACGTTACTTTTTGAGTTTCTGGAAAATAACTGACGGGTTTAGCTACAACAATTTCGTAAATATATAATGTGTAACACTCAAATAAATTGATTGATGCGGTCGGCTCCCCAAATAAAGGGTTTAGCGTGTCGCTCATAAATACATTAGCGCCGCATTGCGCTAGTACATATTGAGTTTGTTGTTCACTAAAAAAGTGAGCAATTGGCACAGCCACTTTATTAGAAACCGCAGTAGCGGCATCAATAACAAGCCAAGCTGGCGTATTATCGAGCTTATAAGCGACACATTTGCCGTTAAAGCTTTGTAGTATTTTTACTACTTTTTGTATTTGCTGGTTAAACTCATCACCGTTAATTTCACGTGTTAGATCTTTATTATGGGCAATAATTAATGGCGATACTGAATGAGTATTATAGTAGTTCATACATTCACCAATGCGTTTACCAAAGAATTGATATTTGAGTGGTTTTGCTGCATCAAACTATAAAGCATTGGGGTATTTAATACTTGTTGGTGAGCTTGCTCTAGGCTCACAATGCATACTGTTGGTTGGTTGGCGTAATAGCTGCCCCACTTTAATGGGTTCTCAACTACAAAACTGCTCGCAAGTGCAATTTCGGTACACGTAACACCAAGTAAGCGCAATAAAGCACGCACTTTGTTGGTTGCACAAAACACTAAATGTTTTGCCCCCACACTTTGCAGAGCTTCGTTAACAATAATAAAATGTGCAAGTGTTGCTCTTCGATTTGTAGAGCAGAGATTACCAAGTTCAAAAATTTTATTGCGAGAAATACTTTCATCTAAAAAATCTTCAACGGGTGATGCTAAATATTGCTCAATAAACAATGGCGAAGTTGCTTGCCTTAGCCCTAACGTGCACTTTCCTTGCTCGGTAACGTATTGGCAAAGTAGTGGCATAAAAGAAGTAAGCTTAGCGTTATACGCAACTAAAAAACCTTCTTTCACTGTATTTTCGAGATTTTTTCGATGCACATCATCAATACGAGCACTAATAAACTGACTGTTATTTTGTGTTAAATCTAATGATGTAGAAGTGTGGGCTAATTGCATAAGCTCGCTCATTTAAACCTGTTTATATTTCAGGGTTTAAACTTAACGAGTGAAACTTAAAGAAAACTTAAGAAAAATTAATTTAAATGAAAAAGCGTCTTAAGTGTTAAATCGCGAGGGCCTAGGCAAGCTAAATAGATCAGAATTCAACTAACTAACAAATCGCTATAACAAAACTTATTTAAAATTAAACTTAGGTTAATTATTACCCTAGCAGCTTTGTATGCATCACGTTAGTATGGTGATCTATTTAGGTTACATAACGATAATTACATGAGCATAAAAACAAACGCGTTGATTTACTTTTTAGCTTTTTGCAGCGGCTTTTGCATTATGGGTATTGAGCTTTTAGGAGGCCGAATTCTCGCTCCCTTTTTTGGTAGTAGCGTACATATTTGGGGCAGTATAATCACTGTGTTTATGCTTAGTTTATCTTTTGGGTATTTGCTTGGTGGCAAACTCAGCACTAAAAATGCATCCCTTACCAAATATGGTTTAATATTTTTAATTGCCAGCATTATGGTTGTGCCTATTACATTATTTTCGCAGCCTATAATGGAATTTATATTTACCCATATTGAAGATAGCCGCTACGGCTCACTCTTAGCGTCAACTGCTTTATTTTTTATACCTACCGTTATTTTAGGCATGATCTCGCCCTACTCTGTGCGCTTACTGGTAACAGATAGCGATAAAAGCGGCCAAGTGGCTGGGCGTTTATACTTTGTAAGTACGCTTGGCAGTGCCCTGGGTACTATAATTACCTCTTTTTACTTTGTACTCGCGTTTGACGTGAATACAATTATTAGCGCCTTTGCTTTAACACTTGGGGCACTGGGTTTAGTCGCGATTGTTATTAATACCTTGGTTAATAATAAGGGGCTTGCTCATGCTTAAATATTTGCTACTGCCATTAATTGTGTTGTCAGGTTCTGCGTTTAGTAAGGTTATTCATGAAGAACGCTCGCTTTATCGCAATATTATTGTTGAAGAAACAAGCGACTTACGTTGCCTTAAATTTAATACTAAAAGTAGCCAAACAAGCCAAAGTTGCATGTATAAAAGCAATCCCGACAAACTTGTTTTTAATTACACAAAATTGACGTTTGCGAGCCTTTTAGTAACCGACAACCCTAAAAGTGTACTTATTATAGGATTGGGTGGCGGTACACTTTCTAACGTTATTCATGAGCTATACCCCACTGCAAATATTCATAATGTTGAAATAGATCCTGCAGTAACTAAAGTTGCACGCGATTACTTTAACTTTATAGAAAACGACTTAGTGACATCAAGCGTGCAAGATGGCCGTATTTTTATAAAGCGCGCCGCTATTAAAAAGAAAAAGTACGATTGGATTATTTTGGATGCGTTTAACGGTGACTATATTCCGGAGCATTTGCTCACTAAAGAGTTTTTTGAAGAAGTACAAAGCGTATTAGCCGATGGTGGCGTTATTGCCGCAAATACGTTTTCAAGTAGTAAACTTTATGAGCATGAGTCGGCAACTTACCACGCTGTATTTGGCGACTTTATAAATGTAAGCCGCGAAAATCGCAGCAACCGTATTATTTTAGCGGGACTTAAATCAATACCGAGCGAAGCGCAAATTAACACGCGTGTTAATGCTCTCGCCCCTAAATTAGTAAAATACGGTGTAGATATAAAAGCGATTAGCCAACTTATGCACTTTACTAAAGACGGCCAAGATTGGCCTGCAGATACAAAAGTACTTACCGATCAATACTCCCCAGCTAATTTACTTAACTTTTAAAACTCCCTAAACCTCACCATTTTTTTACAGGTGAGGTTTAGCAAATATTTTGCCACTTCTCGCACTTACGCATATTTACTTAGCTTGCTAAGTAATGATAAAATAGTTAGCTTGCTAACTATGTTGGGATGGCTATGCCTACACAAAAACCTTTTCACGAGACGCTCGATTTAACCGTTATCGGTAATATGGGCCGAGTTCATCGCTTATGCCGCGAAGCAGTAACCATTGCTGTTGAGCCTTTGGGGCTTACTCAGTCGCGCTGGACTGCACTAATGCATATAAATATGCGTGGTGAGGGACTAACACAACTTGAACTTGCTAATAGCTTAGGGATAGAAATGCCTTCACTGACTCGCACGCTTAAGCAATTAGAGGAGCAATCGTTAATCGTTCGCCGTGTAGACAAACATGATAAGCGCAGTAAAAGACTCTATTTTACTGAGCAAAGTGATGCCATTTTACATTCATTGCAAGAGACCATTTCCGATATAAAAAATCAGTTATACAGCGGTTTATCTGTTGAGCAGCTAGATGCCATTGCATTTGGTTTGATCAAAATAGAGCAAAACGCCCTTAAATGTATTCAAGTTAATAAGTAAGGCTAAAAATGACACCGGATCAAAAGTTTGCACGCTATGTAAGGTTTTCTCTCATAGGGTTTATCTTAGTATTTATTTACTATTTAGTGGCCGATATGGTTTTACCTGTGACACCACAGGCACGTGTATACCACCCTGTTGTGCAAATATCACCGCAAATTAGTGGCCGAGTCACTAGTGTGCAAGTTAATAATAACCAACCAGTTAAAGCGGGCGATATATTATTTAGTATCGATGAAGGCCCATATAATTTAGCCAAAGAGCAAGCTCAACTCGCGCTTGATGATGCCAAATTACAAAATAAGCGTCTTGATACCAATGTTAAAGCCCTTGAAGCACAAATTAGTGCTGCAAATGCTAAGCAGCATGAGCAAAAGCTATTAAAAAGCAGAGGCGAAAAACTCTATACTCAAAAGTCTATATCGGAGCAAGAGCTTGAAAGCATTCGTGCTAACTTTGAAGCCAGTAAAGCAAATGTTGCGGCTCTAGAAGCGCAGTTAGCTGAAGCAGTTTTAGCTAGAGGTGACTCAGGTAATAAAAACTTAGCTATGCGTCATGCTGCTAACCAGTTAGCGCAGGCTGAGTTAAATTTATCCTACACGCAAGTACGTGCACTAAGTGACGGCGTAGTTGCTAACTTACAGTTATTAGACGGCGCGTATGCTGTTGCAGGTAGCCCATTATTAGCTATTGTCGCTAAAAAAGCCGATTTAGTTGCCGACTTTAGAGAAAAGTCACTCTCAAATATGAAGCAAGGCACTCAAGCGCGCGTAGTATTTGATAGCCGCCCAGGTGAAGTTTACGACGCAATACTAGAAACATTTGAAGCAGGTGTTAGCAACGGTCAACTTAGTGCAAATGGTTTACTAAGTACAACAGAAACCAGCAATCGTTGGGTACGCGATGCACAGCGTCAACGCATTCATTTAAAGCTCGTAAATCATCAAGACTTAATAGCAAACATGCCGAGCGGGTCACGTGCAACAGTACAATTATTACCAGAATCGACAATTGGGCAATGGTTTGGCTCTGCACAAATTAGGTTTATTAGCTGGTTACACTACATTTATTAATGGAGACTTTATGACTCAAATTGTTAGCCAAGGCCCACAATTAGACTCTAATGGCCTTCGCCAAGCACTACGCATTGCAGGTGGATGCACCCTTGGCTTTACTATTAGTAAATTAATGAACTGGCCAAATGGTATATTTTTTACCGTTTATCCTATGTTGATATTGGGCATGGTACCTACGTTAAGTCGTGGGCTTATAAATCAATTTATAGCATCTGCTGCATTTAGCGCGCTTATAGTGCTGATAATGCAGGGATTGTTTTCTCACTTACCAGTCGTTATGACATTATTAGTGTTTGGTGTTTTTTGCTTTTTATTTTACCAAATGAGTAGCGGTAGTGCCTTTTTATTTGGCGCTTTAGGCGTGATAAGCCTTTCTATTCAGCTGCATTTTTCGAGCTATGTTGATGAAGGAAGTAGTATTTATCCGTTAATTTTAACTAATGGTTTGGCTATATTTTTAACCGTTGTTATTGGAGCATTAATGCATGGCCTATTTCCTGATGTAACCGCAAGGCCCGGGCGAGTAATGCCAGCTAAAGCAAAAGAAAGTATTCGCCATGAGGTATTGTTATGCTCAACCGTGGCTACGCTCTCTTTTGTGGTTTTTCAGGTTCTTGATTTACAAGACTCAATATCTGCGCAGGCAGCTTCTGTGCTTATTTTGTTTTCATTATGCTGGAAAGCCGCAGGTATGGCTGGTTGGCAGCGAGCAATTGGAACGCTTATAGGGTGTAATGCAGCGTTACTATCGCAACTATTTTTGTATAGTCACTCTGATTTTTTACTTTTTCCGATGGCTATTTTATGGATACTTTCGTTTCTTTTTGCGCGTTTTCATATTTTAGGCGGAGGCATACCTGGTATTGGTTTTGGTGTGTTGACTACGTTTGGTATTTTATTTGGGAACTCACTCGGACCAGGCCAAGATCTTGTTTATAGCGCAATGTACCGGTTTAGCTCGGTATCGGTGGCTATAATATTAAGTTTGTGCATTGTGTATATTATGCACCATATACTTAATCGGTTTAGTGTAACTCGCCATCATACTTTTGATTAGGTAAATCTTGTTTTATAAAACTAAAGGCTGCAATTGCAGCCTTTTTTATAAGCTTAGTTAAGCTATTTTAATGATATAAATAAACTATAATTTTGTTTTAAATACTCACCAGCAGCTCTTTGTACACAATAAAGCTTTTAGTCTTTTTGGGTGATAAGGAGCGTAAGCACACCTGCTATAATCCCCCAAAAGGCAGACCCCACTGAAAGCAATGTTAAGTTAGATGCTGTTACTAAAAAAGTAACAATTGCGGCCTCCGTATATTTAGTACTGCTAAGGGCTTGCTGCAAACTATTAGCAATGGTGCCAAATAGCGCAATGCCCGCCAAAGCTAAAATAAGTGCCTGCGGTAAACTTGCTACCAACCCAACTAATGTAGCTGCGCACAGCGCCATTAAAATATAAAATGCGCCCGCAGCTATACTCGCCCAATAACGTTTATCATGATTTTTATCCGCTTCATCACTCATACAAATAGCAGCAGTAATAGCAGCTAAATTAATAGAGTAAACTCCAAATGGGGCTGTGAATATATTCACAAAACCAGTCACGTTTAAAGTAGCCGATATTGGCGCTTTATATTTATGCGCTTTTAAAACAGCAATACCCGGTAAATTTTGCGAGGTCATGGTAACTATATAAAGTGGTAAACCTATGCTAATGCATGCTTGCAAGTGAAAAACGGGGTCAATATAAGCAAATTCGCTCATTTTCCAGTGCAGTGCGCTGGTATCAATATGGCCCATTTGCCAAGCGAGTAGTACACCTATAATAAGCACACTTAACATAGCAAAGCGGGCAAAAAAGCGTTTACCAATAAAGTACATAACAACCATTAAGCCAATCACTAAAGGCATGTCGTTCATAAAATTAAACACATCAATACCAAAGGTAACAAGTACGCCGGCCAACATGGCGCACGCAAGCTCACTTGGAATACGGTTCATTATTTTTTCAAACCAGCCCGTCACCCCCGACAAAAAAACGAGCAATGCACTGAGCATAAACGCGCCAATAGCCTCGTTTAAGTTATACCCTTGTGCACTTGAAATCAGTAATGCAGCCCCCGTGGTAGACCACGCAATTAAAACAGGCACTTTGTAATAGTACGACAAACCTATTGACGTTGTGCCCATCACTAAACCAAGCATTAAAATCCAACTAGCTACTAAATCAGGCGTGCCTCCAAGGGTTATCACCACCTGATAAATCAATGCAATGGAACTCGAAAAACCAATAATTACAGCCACAAGCCCTGCTGTAATTCGGTTAAGCAACTGATCAGACACCTTCATAAATCCCTCGTAATGCCATTTATGCAGCACACAACATACGTGCCCGATAAATGCATTGCAATTAGCGATTAGTTTACAAAGAGTGAAAAAAATTCACTTTTTATTTTTCATTGTAATTAACGTCAAAAAGTCACTTTTAACCATTGTATTTAACTAAACAAACAAGTACCCACAAACGCGCCAAAGGCCGCATAAACCCTACAAAAAACCAATACTAAAAAGAGTGAAAAACATACCAAAAATAAATATCCTTATATTTTATAAGGAATTATGAAAT
>NZ_WTKW01000718.1:0-534 GCF_011378745.1 Pseudoalteromonas sp. Z1A6 | reverse complement strand
TTAACAAACTGATTAATAACAACTTATAAATATGGTCTACTCTTTGCTTTAATACAGCTAATAACCAATTAAAAATCTTATTAAGGTAAATAAAAATGAAAAAATCACTTTTAGCAGCCGCTTTAATCGCTCCATTTTTAACAGGCTGTGTTATTGCCGTATCAGATGGTGAAGCTGAGACTCATTGGGCTGGTAAGAATTCATCTAGCTGGCAAGCACAACATAAAAATAATCGTGAAGTTATATCAGAGCTAAAAATGGATAGCAGTTACCAATCTGTTTTGACGCAATTAAAAACGCCTAATTTCACAGAGCTATTAAAAAAAGATGACGATGTATACCAAGTACTTTTTTATGTAACTCATAGCAAACATTCAGATTCTAAAACAACGAAAGATGAATGTACGCCACTTGTATTTAAAAATGATAAGTTAGTGGGCATTGGTGAAACCGCTTTAGGTATGATCACGCAGTAACCAATAAAAAATGTTTGATACAAAAACGCCAATATATGAATATTGGCGTTTTTGTATA
>NZ_WTKW01000717.1:0-538 GCF_011378745.1 Pseudoalteromonas sp. Z1A6 | reverse complement strand
CAAAAAACTCTAGTTTTTTACTTCGGGATAATAATTCCAATTTATATTTAGTTATTTTTATAGAGCTATACTTCATATACTCTCTGAAGCCGTCGATAATTTTATTATCGTTAATCGAAACTAATTCTAATTGAGTATCATGAAGATAACTTTCATCATGTTTCTGATCGTCACTTGCTGGCGCTAACGTAAATCTCAAAATAGCTAGATTATCTTTCAACTCCGACTCTACAAGCTTTACCCTAATATCGTTCCCAGTATTTAGGTGTTGAAAAAAAATACTTGTTGTTCCTTTACGTAAACTACGATTCATATTTAGCTCCATAAGATGTTTGATGATGAAATACTAATAAACTACATCTACTTTTTTAATATATAGTAATTTTTAATAATATTAAAAACTTATAACTGCCAAACATCAAAGATTATAATTATTAATTTTTATGCTAACTAATAATAAAAAAGGCATATTTCAACAGTCGCGTTGCTCGTATTCCCGTCATTATATAACATTTAGTTTCTCACTGTTCTTGGTGGT
>NZ_WTKW01000716.1:0-544 GCF_011378745.1 Pseudoalteromonas sp. Z1A6 | reverse complement strand
TTAATCAAAACAATCCTTTTGTATGCTTTTTAGGTTTTTTTTGTAAATTAATTGTACAGGTGGGCGTTGTTGTTCTATCTTTTTTGTACCTATTTAGGTTCAATTATTAAGGATAAAAATGAAAACTATATTAATTACTACAGGTATTATTTTGGCATCTATTTTTTCTGCACAAGCGAGTGCAGACCAAATGGAATGTTACGTAGATACTCAAGCATATGACCAATTTACTCCTAATCATTGTTTTGCTGTGATTTATGGTAAAAGAACAGCTACAGCAGTATTCAGAGTGGTAGGTAATGGCTCTGACATTGATAGTGTTGTTTGGTCAAATGCTGCGTCGTCTTGTGGCGTATCGGGTACATCATGCTCATTCTCGATAAAATCATTTAAAAGTAATAAAGCAGAAGCAACGGTATTATATACAGATGGTACTTGGAGCAAAGTTTCTGCAACGGCTTCGTTTGAAGATGGTCGTTAATAAAAATAATAACGTTTATTGAATGAATAAGCGCAACGTTTAACACGTTGCGCTTTTTTATTT
>NZ_WTKW01000715.1:0-551 GCF_011378745.1 Pseudoalteromonas sp. Z1A6 | reverse complement strand
TTCTCTTTTCAAAGCCTATGCCTGTAAACGAAATTAATTTGCTGCTCGATGAGTATAGTAAAAAAATAAGCCTTTAATAAATAGGTTATTTTGAGCCTTTGTAAAATTGAAGCTTAAATCAAACATCTGTGTAACCTTAAGCTAAAAACCTTTGGTTTGTGTCACATACTCAAACTAAAGGCTCTCCAATTGGCACAGCCTAGCGGATTAAAACTTAAAACACATGCAAATCAGCTGTGTTTTTTCAAATGCTGACCGATGACAGCCAATACTTTTTCTTTTAACTCTGCTGCCTGAAAACTTCCTTTTACAAGGTAACCTTTAACAAAATCGTGTGACATTATAATCTTTTTTTCTTCTTCTCTTTCTGATGAGCTAAACATCATAACCACACACGAGCTGATTTCTATCATCTTTCTTAGTTTAGAAAATTCCTCTAAAAATTGGATCCCATTAACTCTTGGCATATTAATGTCTAAAAATATAAGTATTGGAGGAAATCCATCAGGGTATTCTTTTCTGTTAGCTTCATAATTCTCTAAAAATTCTAA
>NZ_WTKW01000714.1:0-553 GCF_011378745.1 Pseudoalteromonas sp. Z1A6 | reverse complement strand
GAAAATAAACTCGATTTATCGGGATTTGACGCGTGGTATAACAACGATAAAACGGGCGCGGCGGCGTATCCGCCTTCGGTAATGCTAAAGATTATTTTACTGGGTTACGCACATGGTTTGATCAGTAGTCGCCGAATTGCTAAAGCGTGTGAGACGAACATTTTATTTATGAGTGTGTCGGGTGATATCCAGCCGCATTACAAATCAATAGCCGGTTTTGTGGCTAAAATGCATGAACAGATTGAGCCGCTTTTTACGCAAGTGCTGATGATATGTGATGAAGAAGGCTTGATAGGTCGCAACATGTTTGCCATTGATGGGTGTAAATTAAAGTCCAATGCGAGTAAAGAATGGATCGGCACATTCGATGAGTTAGGTCGAAAAAAAGCAAAACTAGAACGCGCAAGCAAACGTATTATTGAACGCCACCAATCACAAGATGGACTGGGCGAAGAGTTAATAACTCAGGACTTAAAACAAAAAGAAAAGCTGGATAGAAGTGCAGGTAAAATCACCGAGTTTTTAGCCACTCACGAAGAGAAAACAGGCAGTA
>NZ_WTKW01000713.1:0-556 GCF_011378745.1 Pseudoalteromonas sp. Z1A6 | reverse complement strand
TGGTTTAAATTACACTAAGTTTACTATTTATTGAATTGGTGTGTTTTTCCTATTAATTAGGTCAAAACCTTTATGCATAACGTTGCTTTGTGCAAGAGCCGCGAGTGGATGAACAGTACTACTTAAGCAAGTCTTTTGGTATAAAAATTGCACAAGTGAATTAGTCCAAATAATATTTTCAGCGTTATATTGTGGCCATACATTATTAAAGGGGAATTAATAGATGACAATTACAGTTGGGATTTCGCACCATACTCAGTATAAATACGATCGGTCAGTTAATATGGGGCCGCATATATTCCGATTACGTCCAGCGCCACATAGCCGTACAAAAATTAAAAGTTATTCTTTAAAAATAGTTCCAGAAGATCATTATATAAATTGGCAACAAGACCCTTTTGGTAATTACCAAGCGAGGGTGGTGTTTAACAAGCCAACTACCGAATTTAGTTTTACAGTTGATTTGGTCGCCGAACTAACGGTTATTAATCCTTTTGATTTCTTTTTAGAAGATTACGCCGAAAACTTCCCGTTTGTTTACGATGCTATTTCAAAG
>NZ_WTKW01000712.1:0-559 GCF_011378745.1 Pseudoalteromonas sp. Z1A6 | reverse complement strand
TGTGTCTGAAATTTGACTCAAACCAAGCAACGTCCATTATCAATGTAAATTAACTAAATGATATTGCTATTATTAAGCCTCTCCTAATATTTATTTTTCTATTCTTCTAAGTCATTGCGTGCGCTAATGCAAGTGAGTTTAAGCTTGTAATTTATACCGAACATTTCTCCCTTATAATTTCAAAACAACAAATTCAAAACGACAAAGACCAGCTTGTTAGTAGTACTTTCGATATTGTAAAATATATTTGCACAGCTATTGATATAACCTGCGAGTTTAAATTGCTTCCTTGGAAGCGTGCTTATAACTTAGTTTAAAAGCCCCTTACTTTGGCATTGTTTCAATAATTAAAAACATCGAACGTGACCCACCAATTGGCCGCTGGCGCGAGTCAAACTTTCTTTTATAAGCTCAAAGCTGATAAGTAAGTTATACCAATTCCATTAAGTATGCGGTCTAAATTTTACGCCGAAAAAAAAATTCAGCTCTAGGCGTAAATAAAATTGGTTTTAAAGCGGGCGAAAACTTACTAATGTTTGGAGGCAAAAACAATATATGG
>NZ_WTKW01000711.1:0-561 GCF_011378745.1 Pseudoalteromonas sp. Z1A6 | reverse complement strand
AAGTATTTCTTAAAATAGATACTGATTTTTTATTTTTGTAAGTGTATCTTTGTCAGTTAATATAACTAATAGTAAAACAATGGATTAGCCGTTTAGTTTTTAATAAAAAGGCGGACAAGGGAAAAATATGTCACTACCCAATTACAAATCAACCCTTCATTACCTCATTACTTGCGTGTTTAGCCAATGGAAAGCTATCAAATTACAACGTAATATCGCCCTTAACTCATGCCGTAATTTAAGCTTTGAATTGATCAATAATAATTTGAATCCAAACGTTTCTTCAAATGAGTAGGTATTGCAGAAAAATTGCTCTTATCTTGGGTAATTGCAAGTTTAAATGCTTACAAATAATAGTCTATGCCATTTTAAGAAGCTTTAACGCACACCAAGAGCAAATGATGCAGCTACTTTCTGAGCCTGCAGAAACCAAAAATTCGTACGAGTGATATTTGTTATGTTGAGTGGATTTAAAGGATAAGGAAAAGTAATGAGTAGTAGTTTTAAAAAGTTTGCAGATAAAAATATAGATGAATTAGCAGAGCAAATGTTTGATGAGTT
>NZ_WTKW01000710.1:0-563 GCF_011378745.1 Pseudoalteromonas sp. Z1A6 | reverse complement strand
GCTTTAAATGGCTAAAAAAACGATCCAAAGATTTTTACCTGATCCAAATAAAATTAGACATCATAAATCACTAAGAATATTTGGACGCCTTTTACAAGATGCAAATCTTTGGCATTTAAATAGACGTTCTGCTCGAGGTGCATTTGCAGTCGGGTTATTTTTTGCTTTCATCCCTGTTCCTTTTCAAATGGTTTTAGCAGCAGCCGGCGCTATATTATTTAGAGTTAATTTACCTATCTCAGTAGCATTAGTATGGCTTACAAACCCTCTAACTATGCCACCTATTTTTTATGGCTCGTACTTAGTCGGTACGCTAATACTTAATCAACCCGAACAGCATTTTGTATTTGAAGCAAGTTGGTCTTGGTTTTTAGAAAGCATAGAAACTATTGGCCCTGCGTTTTTACTTGGCTCATTAGTGTGTGCTTCTATTGCATCAATTATCGGCTATTTTGGTATTGATATTATTTGGCGCCGTTCTGTTAAAAAGGCATGGTTATCGCGAAATAATTAGTAGCGTTAAAGCTAAATAATAATTATAAGATTCATGGCAATCCTAATCT
>NZ_WTKW01000709.1:0-568 GCF_011378745.1 Pseudoalteromonas sp. Z1A6 | reverse complement strand
GTTAGTTTTTCAATACGCTCAGGCTCACCTTTAAAGTGTAACCAAGGCTTAATTATTTCTTCGTTAGGTGTCGCTCTGAGCCAATTAAAATGAGCAGCCTCTTTATTAAACTTTTGCCAAATTTCGGCTTGTTGAGCAAGTGAAAAGTCGCTCCAAAATTTATTAGGTCTGTCATTTTTTTTATCAAATTCAGCGGTGGGTTCATCAAGGTGTCGGTAGTTTTCATACTCAGGTACATCAGGAAGTGGTTGGTTGTTGTCCATAAAGCGCACTACACGCTCCCAATATAAATAACAGTTCATTGGGTTATTTGAGTTATCCGGCACTTGCACAACAATTTTAGTGTCAGGGTATTTGTCCTCATCAACATGACTTATATAGGGTACAAACCCCATTACACCTGGGCGTGTTGCAACCATATCTAAATGGCATACAATATCAGCCCACTTAAAACAACAATTACCCTGCTCATCACGCGCTTCGCAACCAGGGATAGGATAAGTAAAGCCTACTAGCTGCTTTTTTCTGTCAAAGTATATTTGTTTTTTGGGGATGTAACTGTCTGTTA